>NZ_SSDO01000324.1:0-5777 GCF_004794395.1 Microbacterium sp. K41
CGCGGCAGCTCGGCCTCGACGGCACGCCCCTCGGGGTCGACGTCGTGCTCGACGGGCGGCTCCTCGTCCGCGGCGCGAGCGAACGGCAGCTGCGGGACGAACTCGCGCTCGGCGCCGCGCAGGCCGTGGTGACCGTGATCGGCGGACAGGGGTTCCTGCTCGGCCGAGGCAACCAGCAGCTCTCCGCGGCCGTGCTCCGTGCGCTCGGCGACGACCCCCTGCTGGTCGTCGCGCCCGAGCAGAAGCTCGTCGACCTGCACGGCCGGCCCCTGCTCGTCGACACGGGCGATCCCGTGCTCGACGCCCGGCTCGCCGGGCACATCCGCGTCGTCACCGGCGTCGGCACGAGCAGTCTCTACCCTGTGACCGCACCCGAACTCTCCCCCGTCTGACCCCCGAAAGGACCCCCATGCGACTCCAGAACAAGAAGGCCATCGTCACCGGCGGCGCGGGCGGCATCGGCCGTGCCACCTGCCTCGCGCTCGCGGCGGAGGGTGCCGACGTCGCCGTGGTCGACCTGAACGCCGAGGCGGCCGAGGCCGTGGCCGCCGAGATCCGCGATGCCGGTGGCACGGCGGTCGCGGTCGCCGCCGACGTGTCCCGCGAGCCCGACATCGAGCGGGTCGTCGCGACCGCCGTGCAGGAGTTCGGCGGGGTCGACGTGGTGTTCAACAATGCCGGCATCATCCGCCGCCAGACCGCGGTCGAGATCGAGGTCGACGAGTGGGACCTCGTGTTCGGCGTGAACGTTCGCGCCATCTTCCTCATGTGCAAGCACGTCGTGCCGATCATGGAGGCCGCGGGCGGCGGCTCGATCGTCAACACCGGTTCGGGCTGGGGTCTGAAGGGCGGCGGTCGCGCCCTGTCGTACTGCGCGTCCAAGGGTGCCGTGGTGAACATGACCCGTGCGCTCGCGATCGACCACGGGCCCGCCGGCATCCGCGTGAACTCGGTCAACCCGGGCGACGTGAACACGGGCATGCTGCGGGACGAGGCGCGCCAGCTCGCGCAGGACGCGGACTCCTTCCTGGCCGAGGCCGCCGACCGCCCGCTGCGCCGCATGGGCGAGCCAGAGGAGGTCGCGCAGGCCGTGGTGTGGCTCGCGAGCGACGACTCCTCCTACGTCACGGGCGCAGCCCTCGTGGTCGACGGCGGCGGCATCGCCTGAGCGCCGGGACGGCGTCGGAGGCGCGGGGTCGGCACCCAGGCGACTCGCGTAAAATCGGCACAATGACCGATGCCCCCGACGCCACCCCCGACCTGGGCCCCGGCATCGACCCCGACGACCTCGCCACGACGCTGCGGGTGCTCCGCGAGCTGCACACGATCGACAACGAGCACCCCGACTTCATCGCCGTGCGCCAGGCGACCGCCGCGATGTTCAAAGACGTCAAGCGCGTGCGCCGCAAGCAGATCCGCGATGCGATCGCCGAGGCCGACAAGGCCGTGGTCGCCCGCACCGCCACGGGCGCGCCCGACCGCATCGACGACGAGACCCGCGGCAACGACCTCGCGTCGAGCGTGGTCGACGCCCCGATCGCGGGGGAGCTGCTCAAGCCGCGCAACTGCTACATCTGCAAGCAGCCGTACACGCTGGTCGACGCGTTCTACCACCAGCTGTGCCCGGACTGCGCGCGCTTCAGCCACGGCAAGCGCAACGCCCGCACCGACCTCACCGGCAAGCGCGCCCTGCTCACGGGCGGCCGCGCCAAGATCGGCATGCAC
This sequence comes from Microbacterium sp. K41, assembly GCF_004794395.1. Taxonomy (NCBI): domain Bacteria; kingdom Bacillati; phylum Actinomycetota; class Actinomycetes; order Micrococcales; family Microbacteriaceae; genus Microbacterium; species Microbacterium sp. K41. Next base: position 1,726 of record NZ_SSDO01000324.1, read on the forward strand.
ATCGCGCTGCGGCTGCTGCGCGACGGGGCGCACACGACCATCACGACCCGGTTCCCGCGCGATGCCGTGCGCCGCTTCTCGGCCCTGCCCGACGCGAGCGACTGGCTGCACCGCCTGCGCGTGGTCGGCATCGACCTGCGCGACCCCGCCCAGGTGATCGGGCTCGCCGACTCGGTCGCCGCTCAGGGGCCGCTCGACATCCTCATCAACAACGCCGCGCAGACCGTGCGCCGCTCACCGGGCGCGTACTCGCTGCTCGCCGACGCGGAGCTGCAGCCCCTGCCCGACGGGCCGCTGCCGGAGATGGAGACCTTCGGCCACACCGCCGATCCGCATCCGCAGGCGCTGCAGGCATCGGTGGATGCGCACCCGCTGCTGTCGGTCGCGGCGCTCGGCGGCACGGTCGCGGAGCAGGGCGGGCAGGCGCTCACGGCCGAAGACCTCGCGCGGCTCGCGATGGCCCCCGGCTCGTCGTCGCTGGAGAAGCACGCGGACGGCACGGCGATCGACGCGGGCGGGCTCGTGCCCGACGTGAACCGCGTCAACAGCTGGGTGCAGTCGGTCGACCAGGTGGATCCGCTGGAGATGCTGGAGGTGCAGCTCGCCAACACGACGGCGCCGTTCCTGCTGATCAGCCGTCTGCGCGCCTCGATGGCCGCGTCGTCCGCGCACCGGAAGTACGTGGTGAACGTGTCGGCGATGGAGGGGCAGTTCTCCCGCCGCTACAAGGGACCGGGCCATCCGCACACGAACATGGCGAAGGCCGCGCTGAACATGCTCACCCGCACCAGCGCGGGGGAGATGCTCGAGAAGGACGGCATCCTCATGACCGCCGTCGACACCGGCTGGATCACCGACGAGCGTCCGCATTACACGAAGGTCCGGCTGGCCGAAGAGGGCTTCCACGCGCCGCTCGACCTGGTCGACGGCGCCGCCCGCGTGTACGACCCGATCGTGCGCGGCGAGGCGGGCGAGGACATCCACGGCGTCTTCCTGAAGGACTACGAGCCCAGCCCCTGGTGACCCTCCGGACGGCTCAGGCCCAGATGTCAGAGAGGGCGACGGGGGCGCTCGAGACCGGGCCGTACCCGGTGACGCTGGCGACCGCGCGGAGCTGCGTGTACGCGCCGATCACGGACCGCGGGAGCGTGCTGGCGTAGTAGCCCGACGAGTTCGTCGACTGTCCCGTGTAGATCGTTTCCCAGCCGGAGGCTCCGTCGCCCTGGAAGTCGAACGTCTGCGTCAGATCGGCGGTGCCGGGGCGGGAGAGGGTGACCGTGCCCCAGGCGTAGTTCGCGTCGAGGGCGAAGGCGCTGAGCGTCAGCTCCGGGGTGCCGAGCGAGGCGGCTGCGGCGGGAGCGGCGGCCGAGAACGCGATGACCGGTGCGGCCCACGCCGCGTGGACGATCGTGCGGCGGGAGAGAGCACCGCGTTCGCGCGGCTTTTCGGGCATCATGGCGAAACACTATCGTGCAGACGCGGTGCAGCGAGATCGCCGCGGCCCGGGGGTCAGCGCGGGTACGGGAGGGGGAACCACACCGTCACGACGAGGCCGCCCTCGGCGCGCGGCGTCAGCACCAGGGTGCCGCCGTGCGTCTCGGTGATGCGCTGCACGATCGCCAGCCCGAGCCCCGCACCGGCGTGGTCGTCGCGCGTGCGCTCGGACCCGCGCTGGAACGGCTCCACCAGCGTCGCGATCCGGTGCTCCGACAGGCGCTCGCCCGTGTTCTCCACGACGAGCGCGACGGCCTGCGGCATCATGTGCGTGCGCACGGCCACCGCCCCGCCGCTGGGCAGGTTGTGCACGATCGCGTTGAGCACCAGGTTCGTGACGAGCTGGGGCAGCAGGGCGGACGACCCGAGCATCGGCGCGGCGGCCCCACCCACCTCGACCGCGACCCCGCGGCGGTCGGCCAGGGGCAGCAGCGCCTCCACCGCCTCCTCGGCCAGCAGCGAGAGGTCGACCAGCTGCCGCGGGAACGTGCGCTGCTCCGCACGACTGAGCAGCAGCAGCGCCTCGGTCAGCGCGATCGCGCGCGTGTTCACCTCGCGCAGGCGGGCGATCAGCTCCTCCGCGTCGCGGTCGGGGTCGTCGCGGGCGACCTCGAGCAGCGTCTGCGAGATCGCGAGGGGCGTGCGCAGTTCGTGCGAGGCGTTCGCCGCGAACCGCTGCTGCTCGGCCACGTGCGCCTCGAGCTGCTCGAGCATGCCGTCGAACACGTCGGCGAGGTCGCGGAACTCGTCGCGCGGCCCCTCCAGGCGCACCCGATGCGACAGCGACCCCTGGGCGGCGAGGCGGGCGGCGTCGCTGATGCGTTCGAGGGGCGCCAGCATGCGTCCGGCGAGCAGCCAGCCGCCGCCGAGCCCGATCGCGAGCAGGGCGACCATGACCGCGATCGCCACCGGCACGAACGCGCGGATGAGGTCGGAGCGGTTGGGCACGCGGATGTCGGCGATGATCTGCACGTCGGGGATGTACCGCAGCAGGTACAGCGCGACGGCCGCGAGCAGCAGCACCCCGGACACCACGACGATCCCGGCGTAGCTGAGGGTCAGCTTCAGCCGGGCGCTCATCCCCCGGCGCCTAGGCATCAGCGTCCGCCTCGATCCGGTACCCCACGCCGGGAACGGTGCGGATGATGCCGGGCTCACCCAGACGCTTGCGCAGCGACGACACCGTGATGCGCACGGCGTTCGTGAACGGGTCCGCGTTCTCGTCCCACGCGCGCTCCAGCAGCTCCTCGGCGCTGACCACGCCGCCCTGTGCGTCGACGAGCACCTCGAGCACCGCGAACTGCTTGCGGGTGAGGGCCACGTACCGGTCGTCGCGGTACACCTCGCGGCGGAACGGGTCGAGCCGGAGACCAGCGACCTCGAGCACGGGCGGCCGGGAGCGCTGGCGGCGCCGGTCGAGGGCCCGCAGGCGCAGCACCAGCTCCCGCAGCTCGAACGGCTTGGTGAGGTAGTCGTCCGCGCCGATCTCGAACCCGGTGGCCTTGTCGTCGAGCCGGTCGGCGGCGGTGAGCATGAGGATCGGGATGCCGCTGCCGGACGCGACGATCCACCGCGCGATGTCGTCGCCGGAGGGGCCGGGCACGTCGCGGTCGAGCACGGCGATGTCGTACGAGTTGATGCTCAACAGTTCCAGAGCGGTGTCGCCGTCGCCCGCGATGTCGGCCGCGATGGCCTCCAGGCGCAGCCCGTCGCGGACGGCCTCGGCGAGGTAGGGCTCGTCCTCGACGATCAGCACACGCATGGCTGTGATCCTACGCACCGCGGTATATCGCGAACGTATGCAAAAGCGCATACGCCCTCGCAACCGCGCGCTTCCTTCACTGGAACCATGAACACCCGCACGAACCCCCGACCACCGCGGTCGCGTCGCCGTCGTCTCGGTGCGGCGCTGCTGGCGCTGGCCCTCGTCGTCCTCGGCGCGCTCGCGGTGCAGCAGTCGCTGGCCGCCGCCTCCGCCGACGCCGGACGGACCGTCCCGTCTCCGGCGCCGACCCCGTTCCCCGATCTGTCTTCCGGCGGCGCGGGGACCGACCACGGCGATGCGGACGGCACGATCGCCGACGGTGACCAGCCGACCGTGTTCGACGTGGAGCGGCCGAGCGTCGGCAACCTCGACCCCGATCTGCTCGCCGCCCTGCAGCGGGCCGCGAGCGATGCCGAGGTCGACGGCGTCGGGTTCCGCGTGAACAGCGGCTGGCGCTCCGCCGAGCTGCAGGAGCGGATGCTGCAGGACGCGATCGCCGAGTACGGCTCGGAGGCGGAGGCGCGCCGCTGGGTCGCGACGCCGCAGACCTCCGCGCACGTGTCCGGTGACGCGGTCGACCTGGGACCACTGCCGGCGCTCGACTGGCTGGCGCAGCGCGGCTGGCGCTACGGCCTGTGCCAGACCTATGCGAACGAGTCCTGGCACTACGAGCTGCGCCCCGACGCTGCGGCGGACGGCTGCCCGCAGATGTATGCCGATCCCACCGAAGACCCGAGGATGCGCTCGTGACCCGGGTGACGGCCCGGGGCCTGCGCGACTCCGCCGTCGCCCG
>NZ_SSDO01000325.1:0-5575 GCF_004794395.1 Microbacterium sp. K41
CCCGGGCGCCCTGCTGCTGGCGCTGCCCGCCGGCCACCCCGTGCACATCCTCTGACGGGGCGGCGCCGGGGTCAGCGCACCTGCACCGTGCCGTCGAGTCCGCCGCCCACGAGCGTGAGGGTGAACGGCGCGTCGTCGTCCACGTCGTCCTCGGGGAACTCGATCACGGTCGCGCGCGGGGCCATGTCCATCGTGCACACCTGGGTGTCGTCGGTGACGAAGGTGACCGTGCCCGCGGAGCCCGAGCCCTCGGCCGACTCCACGACGGGCGGGCATCCGGACGAGCCCCACGTCAGCAGCACCAGCCCGCCGTCGTCGAACCATCCCGCGGACGGCTCGTACGACGTCGGGTCGCCGGGGGTCCCGGTCGCGTCCGGGTCGCCGTCGAGGTCGATGTCATCGGAAACGTCCCCGTAGGTCACCTGGAGGGTGATGTCCTTGGTCGGATCCACGCCCTGCGGCAGCGCGCCGACGCTCGCGCGCGGAGCGAGATCCGCCGTGCACGCCTTCTCCGTCGCGCCGTCGCCCTCGGGTTCGACCAGCGTGACCGACACCGTCTGGCCCTCTGCGGAGACCTGGTCGACCTGGGGCAGGCACGTGGAGGAACCCCAGCTGACGACCGCGAACATGCGCCCGTCGTCGAGCAGTGCGCCCTCCAGGTCGCCCGAATCGTCGCCGTCGCCCGCGTTGCCCGGACCGCTCGACGGCTCCGATGTCGAGTTCGGGGCGGTGTTGCCCGGACCCACCGTGCACCCGGCGAGGAGCAGGGCCGCGGCGAGCGCGGAGGACGCGACGAGGAGGAGCCGGCGAGGAGTCATGCCCTCAGGGTACTCGCGGCATCCTCCCCTGCCTACGGGGCTCGGCGCGCGGGGCCGGTCACTGCAGCGCCGAGGTGAGCCGCGCCAGGTTGTCGAGCACGGTGGACCGCAGCGGCTGCTGCATCCACTCCTCGAGCGTGAGCTCGCGGCTGAGCGACCGGTACTTGTCCTCCACCTCGCGCATCTCCCTGACGAACTCCTCGCCACGGACGAGCATCGACACCTCGAGGTTGAGGCCGAACGAGCGCATGTCCATGTTGCTCGAGCCGATCACCGCCACCTCGTCGTCGATCGTGAGGCTCTTGGTGTGCAGGATGTAGGGCTTGCGGTACATCCAGATGCGCACCCCCGCCCGCAGCAGCACCTCGTAGTAGCTGCGCTGGGCGTGGTAGACCATCGCCTGGTCGCCCTCCTCCGAGACGAACAGCCCGACCTGGACGCCGCGATCGACCGCTGCGGTGACGGCCAGCAGCAGCGCCTCGTCCGGGACGAAGTACGGGCTGATGATCATGATCTGCTTCTTCGCCGCGTACAGCAGCGCGAGGAAGAGCCGGAGGTTGTTCTCCACCTCGAACCCCGGACCGGACGGCACGACCTGGCAGTCCAGATCGCCGGAGCCGATGTTGGCGTGCGCGATGTCGATCTCCTGGAGGACCACATCGGTCTCGCTGTACCAGTCGCTCAGGAAGATGGCGTTCACGCTCAGCACGACCGGGCCGTCGAGGCGCACCATGAGGTCGACCCAGTGCAGTCCGCGGCGGATGTTCTTGCGCAGGTTGTAGGTCGAGTCGGTGATGTTCTGCGACCCGAGGAACGCGATGTTCCCGTCGACGACGAGCAGTTTGCGGTGGTTGCGCAGGTCGGGGCGCTGCATCTTCCCCTTGAGCGGCTGCACGGGCAGCATCAGGTGCCAGTCGGCCCCCATCGCGTTGAGTCGCGCGACGGTCTGGCGGTAGCGCGGCTTGCCCCGGTTGGCCCAGTGGTCGAGCAGGACGCGCACCGCGACCCCGCGTGCCGCGACCTCTTCGAGCGCGCGGAAGAAGTTGTCGGTCGATTCGTCGGACTGCAGGATGTAGAACTCGACGTGCACGTAGTCCTGGGCGGTGCGGATCGCCTCCGCCATCTCGTCGAGCGACTCCTGGTAGTCGGAGATCAGGTGCGCGCCGTTGTCACCGGAGAGCGGGAGGGCTCCGAGGCGCTGGTTCATCTGCACGATCGGTCCGAACCACGCGGGGGCGTTCGGACGCAGCGTGCCGAAGTGCAGGTGCTCGCTGGTCTCGGCGATGTACTCGTTGATCTGGTCCTGCTTGCGGCGGCGGGCCCGCGGCAGTCGCGGGTTGCCGATGAGGAGGAAGAGGAACACGCCGACGAAGGGGATGAAGAACACCGCCAGCAGCCACGCCATCGCTGCCGTGGGACGCCGGTTGCGCGGGATCACGATGATCGCGGTGACGCGGATCGTGATGTCGAGGAGCAGGAGGAAGACCGCGAACCACCAGCCCCAGGTCCAGGCTGTCATCGCACCCCCTCGCCCGCATCAGGGGTCATGACCCCGGTGCGCGCCAGACCAGGCACGCTCGCTTCACAGTAGCGGATGGGTCGGACTCAGGTGCGCGGCGGGAGTCCGCGCGCGGCGCGTTCCTCGGCCTCGATCTGGGCGTGCACCTTCCGCTCGGTGCGGTCGAAGCGCAGGATGCCGCGGAGGACGACGACGAACACGATGCTGACTCCGATGGTCGGCAGGAGCGACCATGCCGCGGCGAGCCAGAAGTTGTCCATGACTCCATGGTACGCGAGGGTCTCCTCCACAGAGCCCGGTTCCCACGAATGCTCCCCCGACTGCGGGTTCGCGGCCCGCCACGCGATGCCGACCGGGCGATGCTCTCGGGATGACCACCGTGCTCAACGCCTCCGACTCCGCCCAGTTCCTGGGCATCGTCCCCACCCTCGCCGGGTTCACTCCGCGCCGGAGCATCGTGCTCCTGCCGTTCCGCGGCTCCCGCACCGACGGGGCGATGCGGCTCGACCCGCCCGACGACGCGATGCCCCCCGGCCGCTACGCCGCCTCGGCCGTGCGGCTCCTGCAGCGCGTCCGCGGCACGGACGGCGCCGCCGTCGTCGTGTACACGGACGAGGAGAGCGTCACGACGGCGGACGGCCTGGTGCTGCCCGGCGCCGTGGTGGTGGATCATCTTCTCGCCGGCCTGCGCGGTGCGCGCATGCGAGTGATGGATGCTCTCTGCGTGACGCCGGGCGGGTGGAGCAGCTACCTCGACCGGGAGCCGACGCTGAAGCCGCTCGCCGAGATCGGCCCCACGCCCGCGCACCCCTCGATCGGCGACGTGTCCGGCGACCAGCTCGCGGGAGCCCGGGTTCCGCGCGTGGGGGCACCCGAGCGCCAGCGCGTCGAGCGCGCGCTGACCGGGCTCCGCGGCGCGCTGGACGGGAAGGGCCGCGTGTCCGGTCGGGAGGATCCGCAGGCGCTCGCCGCGCTCGCGCTGCTGGACGACCTCCCCGGGCTCTTCGAAGCGGTGCTGAAAGGCCCGGACACGATCCCGCCCTTCGCCTGGGCGGCGCTGCTCTGGTGCCTTCAGCGCCCCGCGCTCCGCGACGCCGCCCTTGCGCAGTGGGCGAGCGATCGAGAGGGCGGTATCCGTGCGCTCCAGGCGCAGCTCGCCTTCACCGCCTCGGGCAGCCCGATCCCCGACGAGCTCGGGCGGGTGTTCGTCGGCCGCGGACCCACACCCGATCCGAATCGGCTCCGCAGCGCGTTGCAGGTGGTGCGTCATGCCGCAGCGAGGGCACCACGCACGGCGCGACCCGCGCCCCTCACCGCAGCGGCGTGGCTGTCGTGGGCACTCGGCCGCGCCACGCACGCCGGTCGCTACGTCGAGCTCGCGCGCGACATCGATCGGGAGTACAGCCTCGCCCTGCTCCTCGAGAGGCTGATCGCCGAGGAGGCGCTACCCGACTGGGCCTTCCGCGGACGGACCCGCCGATGAACGGGTGCCGGTCACTTCACGAGGGGGAAGAGGATGGTCTCGCGGATGCCCAGGCCGGTGATGGCCATCAGCAGACGGTCGATCCCCATCCCCATGCCGCCGGACGGCGGCATGCCGTGCTCGAGTGCCCGCAGAAACTCCTGATCGATCGGCATCGCCTCGACATCGCCACGGGCCGCGAGCTTCGCCTGCTCCTCGAACCGCTCCCGCTGGATGACCGGGTCGACCAGCTCCGAGTACCCCGTCGCGAGCTCGAACCCGCGAATGTAGAGGTCCCACTTCTCCACGACACCCGCGATCGAGCGGTGCTCGCGCACGAGGGGCGAGGTGTCGACGGGGAAGTCCATCACGAAGGTCGGGCGCACCAGGTCGCCCTTCACGAAGTGCTCCCAGAGCTCCTCCACCAGCTTGCCGTGCGTGGCCTGCGGCGGCACGTCCACACCGTGGGCCTGCGCGAACGAGATCAGGTCCTCCACCGCGTCCTGCGGCGTCACCGTGCGACCCGACGCCGCCGACAGCGACTCGTACATGGAGATGCGGTCCCACTCGCCGCCGAGGTCGTACTCGGTGCCGTCCGCCCAGGTCACGGTCGTCGAGCCGGAGACCGCGATCGCCGCCTGCTGCACGAGTTCCTGCGTGAGGGCGGCCATCTGGTTGTAGTCGCCGTAGGCCTGGTAGGCCTCGAGCATCGCGAACTCCGGGCTGTGCGTCGAGTCGGCGCCCTCGTTGCGGAAGTTGCGGTTGATCTCGAACACGCGCTCGATCCCGCCGACCACGGCCCGCTTGAGGTACAGCTCCGGAGCGATGCGCAGGTAGAGCTCGGTGTCGAACGCATTCGAGTGCGTGACGAACGGACGCGCCGACGCCCCACCGTGCTGCACCTGCAGCATCGGGGTCTCGACCTCGAGGTAGTCGTGGCTCGCGAACGTCGCCCGCAGGCTGGCGTTCACGGCGGCGCGCGCCCGGACGGTCGTGCGGGCCTGCTCGCGCACGATCAGGTCGAGGTAGCGGCTGCGCACGCGGCCCTCCTCGCTGAGCTCCGCATAGGCGTTCGGCAGCGGCAGGATGGCCTTCGACGCGATCGCCCAGTCGTCCGCCATGATCGACAGCTCTCCGCGGCGGCTCGAGATGACCTCGCCGTGCACGAACACGTGGTCGCCGAGGTCGACGTATTCCTTCCAGTCGGCCAGCGACTCCTCGCCCACGTTCGCGAGCGAGACCATCGCCTGGATGCGGCTGCCGTCGCCGGCCTGCAGCGTCGCGAAACAGAGCTTGCCCGTGTTGCGGCTGAAGACCACGCGGCCAGCCACCCCGACCACGACACCGGTCTCCGCGCCCGCCTCCAGCTCGCCGTACTCCGCACGCAGGGCGGGGATCGAGTGGGTCACCGGCACGCCCACGGGGAACGCGCCGCCCCCCGCATCCGAGCGTCGGGCGATCAGGCGCTCGCGCTTGGCGAGTCGCACCGCCTTCTGCTCGTGGACGTCGTCCTCGGGGGAAGAGTCGGTCGTGGCCGATTCGGGCGCGGCGGACGCGTCAGTCATGTGCGGGGCTCCTTGGAAGTCTCCCCCAGTTTACCGAGGCGCGATGCGGGTCCGCGGCCGTCGCTGGGTAGCCTCGGTGCATGGCCCTCTCCAGGATCGCCCGCGCTTCCGCCGCCCTCGTCCTCGCCGCCGGCGCCATCGTCCTCCCCGTCGCATCGGCCTCCGCCGCTCCGGCACTCGCCTCCGCCCGGTCGGACCGCGCTGCGGTCGC
>NZ_SSDO01000326.1:0-3025 GCF_004794395.1 Microbacterium sp. K41
GGTCGCGGCGCTGGGTGCCCTGCTGCTCCTCGCCGCCGGACTGAGCGTGCCGCGACTGGCGGCCGCCGCGCAGGCACCCGACGCCGACCTGACGTGCGTCACCGACTGGGTCGACGCATCGGGGCGCACGGGTGCCGGGCAGTTCTGGACCGTACGGCTGCCCAAGCTGCACCTCGACGACCCGTCACGCCTGGTGCAGGTCGACCACGCGCTGAACGGCTACGCCTGGCTGGTCGACCGGCGGGACTTCGCGGCGGGGGAGGTGTCGTTCCTGGTGGAGGACGCGCAGACCGTGCCGTGGCAGCTGCCCGCCGGGATCGAACCGGTGGCGACGACCGAGTGCGGGCGGTACCGCATCCTGGACTTCGGCGAGACGGCGCTGCGCCTCGGTCCCGCGCATTCCTGAGGGCAGGCGGCTCAGCGCGCGGGGGGCGGCGCGGTCGTGGTGCCCGCGCGGAAGCGGCACGAGAGGTCCTGCGTCTCGCCCGGCTCCCCGCGGAGCATGCGCGCCACCTGCTCCCCCGCCGCGCGACCCTTCTCGACCGCGGGCTGCACGCTCGTGGTGAGCGTGAGGTCGCCCAGGCCGTCCAGCGCGATGCCGTCGAACCCCGCCACCGATAGGTCCTCCGGCACGCGCAGCCCGAGCTCCTCCGCCGCGCGGATCACGCCGACCGCGAGCAGGTCGCTCTGCGCGAGCACGGCCGTCGGACGCTTCTCCGGGTCGGACAGCAGCATGCGGCCCACCAGGATGCCCTCGTCGATCAGGCTGCCCGACGCGGAGATCGCCGGGGCGTCGGGGAAGATCTCGCGCATGCCCCGGAGCCGGTCGACCGTGACGTCGACGGTCGCGGTGGCGAGTCGCTCCGGCGTGATGAGGGTGCGCTCGCGGTCGGCGTCGAGCGCGAGCGTGACCAGTGCGACGTCGCGGTGCCCGAGGTCGCGGACGTGCCGGGCGACGTCGGCGGAGGCGGCCACGTTGTCGAGCGTGATGCGCGGCACGTCGAGCCCGGCGTCGCCCTCGATCACGACCACGGGGAGGCCGCGCCCCCGCACGATCTCGAGTGAGGCCCGCGTGCGCCCGGAGCACCCGATCAGCACAACCGCGTCGACCGGGGCGCTCGCGATCGCGGACCCGTCCTCGCCCGGCTCGTCGCGCATCAGCAGGATCCCGGCGCTGAGGTCGGCGAGTCCATCGGTGAGGCCGTCCATCATCGCGGTCGTGACCGGGTCGAGGAACGCGGCCCGCAGGTGGCCCTCCAGCACGACCGCGACGATTCCGCTGCGGCCGCGACGGAGCGAGGCGGCGCGGGGGTCGGGTCCGGTGTAGCCGAGCTCGGTCGCCGCGGCGAGAACGCGGTCGCGCGTGGCGGGGGCGACCTTGGCCTTGCCGCTGAAGACCACGGACGCGGTGGAGGTCGCGACCCCCGCCTCGCGCGCGACATCCGCGATCGTGGGTCGGCGCGGGGTCTCCCTGCTGCTCATACTCCGAGGATAGCCGGGATCTGTACTCCGGCGTCGAATCGATTCGATATAGGCTGTGGGTCATGGACACCGCCCTCACCCGTTCGCAGTTCGTGCGCTGGCGCACCGCGATCTTCGCTATCTTCCTCGCCAGCGGCCTCTCGATCGCGACCTGGGCATCGCGCGTGCCGGGTATCAAGGAGGCCCTCGGTCTCGACAACGCGCAGGTCGGACTGATCCTGCTCGGCATGGGCATCGCCTCCATCCTCGGCATCTCCACGAGCCCCGCGGTCATGGCGCGTACGGGTGCGCGTCGCGGCATGCTCCTGTCGATGCTCACGTTCGCCGCCGGCATCGCGCTCGTCGGACTCGGAGCCACCGTGTTCGCCTCGGTCCCCCTGGTGCTGGTCGGCATGGTGCTGTTCGGCTTCGGCAACGGCTGCGTCGACGTGATGATGAACGTCGAGGCCACCGCGATCGAACAGCAGATGGGCCGCACGATCCTTCCCGTCTTCCACGCGTTCTTCAGCTTCGGCACCGTCCTGGGCGCCGGTATCGGTGCGCTCGCGGCGCACCTTCGCATCGACGTCGGCACGCACGCGATCTCCGTCGGGGTCTTGATCGCCGTGATCGCGGTGATCTGCTTCTTCCAGGTGCCGGTGCGAGAGGCGGCCCTCGACCCGGAGGAGCACGAGAAGCCGCCGTTCCGCCAGCGCCTGCACACCGCGCTGGAGGCGTGGCGCGAACCGCGCACCTACCTGCTCGGAACCGTCATGCTCGGCATGTCGTTCGCCGAGGGCGGCGCGAACGACTGGATCGCCCTCGGCACCGAGCAGGGCCACGGTCTCGCCGAGGGTTCCGGTGCCGTCGCCCTCGCCGTGTTCTCGACCGGCATGACCGTCGTGCGCCTGTTCGGCGGCCCCCTGGTCGACCGCTTCGGCCGGGTGCTGGTGCTGCGCATCCTCGCCGCGACGGCCGCCAGCGGCATCCTGCTGTTCATCCTCGCGCCGACGCTGCCGCTCGTGCTGCTCGGCGCCGCGCTCTGGGGTGTCGGCGCCTCGCTCGGGTTCCCGCTCGGAATGTCGGCCGCGGCCGACGACCCGGCCAAGGCCGCCGCCCGCGTGAGCGCCGCAGCCACGATCGGCTACGTCGCGTTCCTCGGCGGCCCGCCCGTGCTCGGCGTGATCAGCGAGCACATCGGCCTGCTCAACACGCTGTTCATCCTGGTCGCGCTGGTCGTGGTCTCCGGGCTGTTCTCCGGGGCCGCCCGCCCGCTGCGCGACGACGAGAAGACCCCCGCCACGACCGCCGCCCGGAGCTGAGGCTCAGCCGCCGCGCGCCCGGACGAGTGCCGCCGCGTGCGAGCGGCTGCGCGCGCCCAGCTTCGCGAGCACGTTCGACACGTGCGTCTTCACCGTGGGCACCGAGATGCGCAGCCGGGCGGCGAGCTGCGCGTTCGACCAGCCCTGCAGGATCCCGTCGAGCACCTCCTGCTCCCGCGCGGTGAGCTCGCCCAGGGCGGGGGTGGCGGCGGCGGGCGGACCGTCGACCGCGGACTCCGCCA
>NZ_SSDO01000327.1:0-448 GCF_004794395.1 Microbacterium sp. K41
CCGGGTCGCCAGCGTTCCGTCGCCGTGGGTCCAGCGGCCGAGCCGAGCGGCCAGCCCCTCGGTCGACACCTCGCCCGCTCGCACCAGCGGAGTCGCGCGACCCGGGGCCGATCCGTGGTCCATCGGCGCCGCATTGGCCCTGTCGTCCGTGTCCATGTGACCCGATTCTGGACCAATGGACACCTCCACCACCACTCTCGCGCCGGATCTGGGGCCAATCCCCGCGGATTGGACCATCGACCGGTTGCTCGCTCACCTCGCCGACGACCGTGCGCTCGACGACCCCGCGCTGGTCGGTCCCCTGCGCCGCCTCGACGCCGCGATCACGGGGAGCGACGGCGGGCGGCCACTCGCCGCGATCGTGCTCGTCCGCTCCCTGGTCCTCGCCGTCGCCGCGACGCCGGCCCTCCGCGCGCGGACCCTGCACGACGTGCTCACGTCCGCCCGC
>NZ_SSDO01000328.1:0-81024 GCF_004794395.1 Microbacterium sp. K41
CCACCGTCGACGGGCCGCTGCCGGGCGGCTGGACGCCCCGCCGCCGCTGAGTCGTCGCGGCCGTGCCGAACGAGGATGGGAGACTGGGGGGATGTCCTCCCCGTTCTCGCTCATCCTGTCCCAGGGCCGTGTGGCCGACCGCACCGACGGGGCCCTGGTGGGCGCCCGGCTCGTGGCCGACGCCCTGTCCGCGCTCCTCGGCACTGACGCGCAGGTGGTGGGCACTCCCGACGCTTCACGCCAGGACGACTGGAGCGAGGCGCTGCCGGCCGCGGCGACGACGCTCACGGGCCTGCGTCACGCCGTCGATACCGCGATCTCCTCGGGCGCGACCCCGCTGCTCGTGACGAACACCTGCGCCGCGAGCCTCGGCACCCTCCCGGCCGTCGCGGAGCATCACCCCGATGCGGTCGTGCTGTGGATCGACGCGCACGGCGACTTCAACACACCGGACACGACCGGATCGGGCTACCTCGGCGGCATGGTGCTCGCGGCCGCCTGCGGGCTCTGGGACAGCGGTCACGGTGCCGGGGTGGATCCGCGCCAGGTGGTCGTGGTGGGCGGGCGCGACATCGACCCCGCGGAGGCCGAGCTGCTGGCGGCCAACGGCGTCACGGTGCTCAGCCCGGGGGAGAGCACCCCGGAGCGACTCCGGGAGCTGGTCGCCGGACGACCCGTGTGGATCCACGTGGACTGGGACGTGCTCGAGCCCGGGTACATCCCCGCCGCGTACCGCGTGGGCGACGGGCTGCTCCCGCACCAGATCGCCGCGCTGTTCGCCTCGCTCCCGGCCGAGAGCGTCCGCGGTGTCGAGCTGGCGGAGTTCGAAGCGGGCGACGCCGAGGTCCCGGAACGCGTCAGCGTGGAGCTCGTCCTCGAGACCGTCCAGCACCTGCTGCGCTGAAGACAGGGAGCGTACCGGCTACGGGGCTGCCCCGGCGGACGTGTCGAGCTTCCACGCCGTGACCTCGACGGTGGATCCCGCGACGATGTCGAGCTCGACCGGCCACGAACCGCGCTCCAGCCCCGGAAGGCGAGCTGCGTAGAGCTGCCGTGCCACGAGCGCCCCCGCGGTCGCGTTGGCGTCCCAGCCGAGCACCGCGGTCGCCTGTCCCTGCGGGGGAACGGTGATCGTGGCGCTCCCGTCGTCCGTGGCGAGGAACGACGATCCCGGAACCACCTCGACGTCGAGCGCGTGTCCGTTCTGGTCGGCGAAGGCGATGTCCGGATAGCCCTCGATCACGCACGGCTGCTCGCTCACGTTGACCAGGTGGATCGCCTGGGCCCGGTGTCCTGTGGCTCCGTCCGCTGCACCGAGGAGCAGCGTGGCGCGGTCGCCGGTGCAGGCGTCGGTCTGGAGGGTCGGTGCACCGACGCCCGGAGCGGTCTCGGCGACGGGATCGCCGACGGCGGTCGGATCGATGAGCGCGCCGGTGTCGTCCGTCGTCGCCTGTTGTGCGGCGTTCTCGCGGATGATGTCCTGCTGTCGCGCGTCGTCGGCGAGCCCGCCGCCGACGACGAACAGCGCGACGCTGACGAGCGCACTGATCAGCGCGGTGCGCGCTCGAACCGGCGGAGCCGCCTGCCCGTCACGACGGCCGAGGAGGACGGCCGGGATCCAGCCGCTCATCACCGCCCAGTACGTCGTCACGGGGGCGCTTTCCACGACGGCCACGGTGAGTCCGCGCAGGCCGAAGTCCTGCAGGTACGAGATCGCCCGGATCGCGTCCAGCCCGAGCCCGAGCACGGCCCCCGCGATGACGGCGGCGAACCACAGAGCCCAGATGCCGCGGCCGGATGGAGCGACGCGGTCGGACACGAACCAGGTGACCGAAGCAAGCACCGCCGCCACGAGCACGAGCATGACGGGCGTCCATGCCGCCGGGAGGCCCCAGGTGTTGGCCTGAACGGGACCGACGCCGAAGAAGCTGAGGAGTCGGGTGACCATGATGTCGGAGCCCCAGAGCCTCGCGGCACCTCCGGCGAGCAGCCACAGCGCGGCGAGGATCAGACCGGCCGTGACGCCACGGGGGAGGCGAGCGATCCGCCGCCGGTCCGACTCGTCGAGACGGGAAGGAGCCGAGGGGGGAGCGGAGGCCATGCGCTCATCCTAGGGGCGAGCGTCGGCGTCGCTCGGGATCCAGACCCATGCGGATGCGTGTGCGCTTGCGTTCGACCAGGATGAAGGTCACACCCAGCGCCCAGAGGGGGAGGGGCGCGAGGAACGCCAGCCGGAATGCGTCGAGGGAGTAGGTCTCGGGCGTGCCTGCGCCCTGCACGTCGAGGAGCAGCCCGATCAGGAAGATCGCGAGGAGTGCGGCGATGAAGCCCCCCGCGTTGGTGACGCCGGTGGCGGTGCTCAGCCGGTGGCTCGGGTTGTGGGTGCGGGCGTGGTCGAACGCGATCATCGATGCCGGGCCCCCGGTGGCCAGGGCGACGGCGAGCACGGTGAGCAGCCACGCCGGAGCCGGCCCGGGGAGGGCGATCACCGCGATCCATGCCGCCGCCTGCACCCCGACAGCCGGGAGCACGAGGGCGAGGGAACGGTGGTTCGGAAGGCGCCGCGACAGATCGCCGATCACCGGCCCCAGGACCATTCCGGCGACCACGTAGATCGAGATGATCCCAGCGGCAGCCGCGGGCCGAAGCCCTTCGCCGACGGTGAGGAACGGCATGCCCCAGAGGAGGACGAAGGCCGTGCCGGCGAACGGTGTGGTGAAGTGGGACCAGAACGCGAGGCGGGTTCCCGGGTGCGCCCACGCTGCCCGGATTCCGACGCCGGTGTCGATGGCGGACGTGACGACGCGGACGACGCCGGTGTCCGTGTTCACCGTCACGTCCGCGCCCCGCTCCGGCGGATGGTTGCGGATGACGAGCCAGACCAGCACCGTGAACAGCAGTCCGAGCCCGGCGATGCTGCCGAACGTGATGCTCCAGCTGGTCGCGTGCAACAGTGCAGCGACGGGTACCAGGGCGATGAGCTGCCCCGCCTGACCGATGATCCCGGTGAACTGCACCATGAGCGGTCCGCGTTGCGCGGGGAACCAGGTCGCCACGAGGCGCAGCACGGCGGGGAATACCGCGGCGTCGCCCGCGCCCAGGAGCACACGCGCGACGATGGCGATGCCGACGCTGGGGGACAGCGCCATGGTGAGCTGACCGGCCGCCATGAGCAGCATCCCGATCGTGATGATGGGCCGCGACCCGTAGCGGTCGAGGAGCACACCGATCGGGATCTGCATCCCGCCATAGACCGCCAGCTGGACGACGGCGAACAGCGCGAGGGTGGATGCGTCAGCCTGGAAGCGATCCGCCGCCTCGACACCCACGGCCCCCAGCGAGGTGCGGTTGGTGATCGCGAGCACGTAGGCGGCGACACCGACCGACCAGATGGTCCACGCGCGCCACCCCGGAGAGGCGGATGCGGGGGAGAGGGGCGGCACCGTTCCACGCTACTCCTGTCCGCCGACGCGCCGGACGAGCGCGATGTCGGTGCCCGCCGGTAGCGTGCGCCGCATGACAGGAACCTCGCAGCACCACACCATCGACTATGTCGAGCTCGTCGTCACCGACCTCGCCGCAGCGAAGCAGTTCTATGCGTCGGCGTTCGGGTGGGAGTTCGTCGACTACGGCCCCACGTACGCCGGGATCGCTTCGGGCAGGGGAGACGGCAGCGAGGTCGGGGGACTGCTCCTCGCCGAGGAGCCGCGGCCCGTCGGAGGCCCCCTCGTGCTGCTCTACTCCGACGACCTCGATGCCACGCGCGACGCGATCGAACCCGCCGGTGGGCGCATCCTGCAGGAGCCGTACGACTTCCCGGGCGGACGACGGCTGCACTTCGCGGACCCGTCGGGCAACGAGCTGGGAGTCTGGTCGGCCGCGTGAGTCCGGGGCGACGGCGTTAGTCTCGTGAGCATGGCCATCGATCCCCACGACAGAGTTTCGGTGGTCATGTTCATCCGTGAGCACGGGCGCGGCGTCGCGGCGACCGTGTCAGCGGGCGGCGAGCCGGAGGCCGCGCTCGTTGGAATGGTGGCTCTCGACGATGGGACGATCCTGTTCACGAGCCGCTCCGAGTCCCGCAAGGTCGCGAACCTCGTGGGCAACGGGGCGGTGGCGCTCGTGGTGGGCACAGAGGGGGCGGTGACCCTGCAGCTCGAGGGGAGCGCCGAGGTGGCTTCGGCCGCGCGGGCGAAGGAGCTGGAGCCGGTGTTCGTGCGGCACGCTCCGGGATCGCGCGTGACCGATCCTGGATTCTCGCTCGTCATCGTGCGACCGCGGTGGGTTCGTTCCTACGACGTCTCCGATGCCGTACCCGTGGTCGTCGAAGCCCTCTGGAGCTGAGCGGCCGCGTCAAGACAGCGCGAATCCCTACTGGTCGACCGACGGTACTGCGAGACGCACCGCCTGGGCGCTCGTGCAGCGGTGGCGGGGAAGGGCGGCAGGGAGAGGCGGCAGGGTCGACGGCCCCACCCGCTTCTCGTCTGACCTGACATAATGTGCATTATCGGTTAATGCACGAGGGGCACCGCGGCCGAGCCACGTCGCCCACACGCTGTCGTGATCGAGCCCATGATGTCTGCACACGAACGCCGATCGAGTTGTGTTGCCTGCTCTGGGCGCGTCCCGGGCTGGCCGCGGAACTGAGCCAATATGAAGACGTGGTGCTGGCGTTCCTTCCAGACCACGGCGGTGTTCTCCTGCAGCGTGCGATCTCCACATCCGGTGACGACGCGCCCGACGAGGTCCAGTTGTATCGATTCCCGAACGGTGCGGCGCTGGACGCCTCTCTCGCCGATCCGCGTCGACGTGAACGCTCCGCCGAACGGGACCGCGTCGTCGCACGCACGACGCGGTCCCGTGGCGATCACGTCTGCGTGATCAGCGTCCGCTCACGTACTCCGCCAGGTGCTCCCCCGTGAGCGTCGATTTTTGGGATACCAAATCTGCGGGCGTCCCTTCGAACACGATTTGGCCGCCGTCGTGCCCGGCGCCGGGTCCGACATCGACGATCCAGTCGGCGTGCGCCATGACCGCCTGATGGTGCTCGATGACGATCACGGTCTTGCCCGCGTCCACGAGCCGGTCGAGCAGCCCCAGGAGCGTGTCGACGTCCGCGAGGTGCAGCCCCGTCGTGGGCTCGTCGAGCACGTAGATGTCGCCCTTCTCCCCCATCTGGATCGCCAGCTTGATGCGCTGACGTTCTCCGCCCGACAGCGTCGACAGGGGCTGGCCCAGCGACAGGTAGCCCAGACCGACGTCTTCGAGGCGGCTCAGAATCGCGGCCGCCGCGGGAAGCTTCGCCTCGCCCTCACTGAAGAAGGCCCGCGCCTCCGCAACGGGCAGATCGAGCACCTCGGTGATGTCCTTGCCGCCGAGGGTGTACTCGAGCACCGCCGCCTGGAAGCGCTTACCGCCGCAGTCCTCGCACGGTGTCTCGATCGTGTCCATGAACCCGAGCTCCGTGATGATGACGCCGGCGCCCTTGCACGTGGGGCACGCGCCCTCGGAGTTCGCGCTGAACAGAGCGGGCTTCACGCCGTTGGCTTTCGCGAAGGCCTTGCGGATGGGCTCCAGCAGACCGGTGTACGTCGCGGGGTTGCTGCGCCGCGACCCCTTGATCGCGGACTGATCGATCGCCACGACGCTCTCGCGACCGGACACCGAGCCGTGGATGAGGGAGCTCTTGCCGGATCCGGCCACACCCGTGACGACCGTCAGCACGCCCGTCGGGATGTCGACATCGACGTTCTGCAGATTGTTGGTCGAGGCGCCGCGGACTTCGATCCGCCCGGCGCCCGTGCGCACGGCGGGCTTGAGCTTCGCGCGGTCCTCCAGGTGCTCCCCCGTGCGGGTGCCGCTGGCCTTCAATCCGTCGACCGTGCCTTCGAAGCAGATCTCGCCGCCCGCGCTCCCCGCTCCTGGACCGAGGTCGACCACGTGATCGGCGATCGCGATCGTCTCGGGCTTGTGCTCCACGACCAGGACCGTGTTCCCCTTGTCCCGGAGTTGCAGCAGCAGCCTGTTCATGCGCTGGATGTCGTGCGGATGCAGGCCGATCGTCGGCTCGTCGAACACGTACGTGACGTCGGTGAGCGCGGACCCGAGGTGCCTCAGCATCTTGATGCGCTGCGCCTCACCCCCCGACAGCGTGCCGGACGGGCGTTCCAGGCTGAGGTAGCCGAGGCCCAGCGTGACGAAAGCGTCGAGGTTCGCGCTGAGGGCCTCCAGCAGAGGCGCGGCACCGGGAAGCGTCAGGCCCCGCACCCAGGCGGCGAGATCGGTCACCTGCATGCGGCACGCGTCGGCGATGCTGATCCCCTCGATCTTCGACGACCGCGCGCCCTCGGTGAGGCGGGTCCCGTCGCACTCCGGGCATACCGCGAACGTGGCGACGCGCTCCACGAACGCACGGACGTGCGGCTGCAGCGCGTCGAGGTCTTTGGAGAGCATCGACTTCGTGATCTTGGGGATCAGGCCCTCGTAGGTCATGTTGATGCCCGAGATCTTCACCTTGGTGACCTCGCCGTAGAGGAAGAGGTGCCGCTGCTTCTCGGTGAACTCCGCGATGGGCTTGTCCGCGGGGTAGAAGCCGGACTGCGAGAAGCCTTTCACCATCCAGCCGTCTGCCGTGTACCCGGGCACCATGATGGCGCCCTCGTCGAGCGACCGGGACTCGTCGACGATCTGCGACAGGTCGAGGTCAGACACCGCTCCCCTGCCCTCGCAGCGCGGGCACATGCCGCCGAGGTAGATCGCGTCCTTCACGATCTTCTTCTCGCCGCCCGGCCCGGTCATGACGCCGCTGGCCTTCTGCGTCGGGATGTTGAACGAGAACGCGGTCGGCCCGCCGATGTACGGCTGCCCGAGCTTGCTGAACAGGATGCGCAACATGGCGTTCGCGTCGGTCACGGTCCCGACGGTCGAGCGCGGGTTGGCGCCCAGCCGCTCCTGGTCCACGATGATCGCGGTGGTCAGACCCTCCAGGACGTCGACGTCGGGGCGCGGCACCGACGGCATGAATCCCTGCACGAACGCGCTGTACGTCTCGTCGATCATGCGGCGGGACTCCGCGGCGATCGTGTCGAAGACCAGCGAGCTCTTGCCCGAGCCGGACACACCGGTGAACACCGTGAGCCGTCGCTTCGGGATGTCGGCGCTGACGTCCTTCAGGTTGTTCTCGCGCGCACCCTGCACGCGGATCAGGTCGTGGGTGTCCGCGGGGTGCGGTGCAGCGGTCATCGGTGTCCTTCTGTTCGGGGCGGCGTCGCCGGTGGCGTCAGCCGGCCTGGTTGATACGGAGGAGGTTGCCCGCCGGGTCGCGGAACGCGCAGTCGCGCACGCCGTACGGCTGATCCATCGGCTCCTGCACGACATCGGCCCCCGCCTCCACGAGATGCTCGAACACGGCGTCGAGGTCATCGCTCGCGAGGGTGAGCGCGCCGTAGCTTCCTTTCGCGATCAGCTCGAGGATGGTCTGCCGCTCGGTGTCGGTGATGCCCGGGTCCGTCGCCGGCGGATGCAGCACGAGGGAGGTCTCCGGTTGGTCCGTCGGGCCGACGGTCAGCCAACGCAGCCCGTCGTAGCCGACATCGTTGCGCACCTCGAAGCCGAGGGCGTCGCGGTAGAACCCGAGCGCCGCCTCGGCGTCGGTGTGCGGGAGGAACGCGTAGTGGATGCTGATGTTCATGATGCTCACGTTAGGTCCGCGTCGGGACGCGGCGCTTCTCGATTCCTGATCGGTCGGATGACCTGCTTCGCCTGGAACGACGGGATCCCCTCGACGGTGGCAGCGCGTTCACGGTACACGCTGGGTGGGACACCGACCAGCTCCGAGAACCGCGTGCTGAACGTTCCGAGCGATGAGCAGCCCACCGCGAAGCAGACCTCGGTCACGCTGAGATCTCCGCGACGCAGCAGCGCCATCGCACGTTCGATCCGGCGCGTCATGAGGTACGCGTACGGCGACTCGCCGTATGTCTCACGGAACCGACGACTCAGGTGCCCCGCCGACATGTGCACGCCGCGGGCCAACGCCTCGACATCGAGCGGTCTGGCGTATTCGCGATCGATCCGGTCCCGCACCTTGCGCATCAGGACGAGCTCGCGCAGCCGGGCATCATCCACCGCCATCACGAGACGATCCTGCCATGACGTGGGGTGTCGCGTGGTGTCGGAGTGCGACGCGTTCCGGCGGTCCT
This sequence comes from Microbacterium sp. K41, assembly GCF_004794395.1. Classification (NCBI taxonomy): domain Bacteria; kingdom Bacillati; phylum Actinomycetota; class Actinomycetes; order Micrococcales; family Microbacteriaceae; genus Microbacterium; species Microbacterium sp. K41. The sequence continues at coordinate 8,202 of NZ_SSDO01000328.1, forward strand.
CCCCCGCGAACGCCTGCCGAGCGCTACCCTGGGGGCATCCTCACAGGATCTTCTCAGAAAGGGTCCCCAACCATGTCTGAAGCAATCAACGAGACGAAGTCGTTCTTCTCCTCCATCCGCATCGCCCTCGCCGTGTCCGGCGTGCTCGCCCTGCTCGCAGGCATCGTCCTGCTCGTCTGGCCGGTCAAGTCGGCCGTCATCGTCACGGCGATCTTCGCGTCGTACCTCGTCGTCGCCGGCATCGTCTACATCGGGCTCGGCATCTTCTCGCAGGCGAAGGGCGGCTGGGCACGGGTCGGCCACATCGTCCTCGGCCTGCTGTACATCGCGGCCGGAGTCATCGCGTTCTTCAACCTCAACGTGGCGGCGGCGACGCTCGCCCTGGTCGTGGTCATCTTCATCGGCGTGAGCTGGATCGTCGACGGTGTCGTGGCCCTCTCGCTCCTCGGCAGCGACGGGTCCCGCGTCTGGACCGTGCTCTACGCGATCCTCAGCATCGTCGCCGGAATCATCGTGCTGTTCTCGCCGGCCATCGCGGGCTTCGCGTTCTGGCTGCTCCTCGGCATCTCGCTGATCGTGCTCGGCATCGTCCAGATCGTCCGGGCCATCACGCTGGGCAAGGACGAGAAGAACGTGATCGCCGACGTGCAGGGCTCCCCCGCCGTCTGACCTCACGAGACGACTCCGCCCCGGTGCCGCCACAAGCGGGCCGGGGCGGAGTCGTATCCGAGGATCAGGAGGCGGTGAAGGCGCTCACGTCGCCGACGAGCCGCGTGTTGTCCTCGGGGACCGGATCGATGACCGCCTTCGCGACCTCGGCCGCGAACTCGGACACGTTGTACAGGCGCCCGGCCGACTCGCGGCGCTCCGCAATGGCCCCGGGGTTCGCACGCTCCAGGAGCGTGGCCGTGATGGTGCCCTCGATCATGTCGCCGGAGACCACGGTGAAACCGACGCCCTTCTCGGCGAGACCGGGGATGAGCTCGCGCAGCGCATCCTCACCGGCGCGCTTGGAGAGGGCGACCGGCTCGTACTCCGGCATCGTCGGGGTGGTGCGGATGAAGTGGGCCTGGTGGCTCGTCACGAAGACGACACGGGCGCCGTCGTCGAGCAACGGGGTGGCCGCGTTCAGCACGTTCAGCTGCGCGTCGCGGTTCAGCGTGAGGGCGTAGTCCTCCGCCATCCCGGACTCCATACCGCCGGAGGCGTTGAGCACGAGCACGTCGAGGCGGCCGAACTCCGCGCGCACCGCGTCGAACATGGCGTCCACCGACGCCGTGTCAGTCAGATCCGCGCCGACGACGAGGACCCGCCGACCGAGCTCGCGCAGTTCTGCAGCGAGCTTCTCCGCGCGCGGAGCCTTGTTGCGGAAGTTGATCACGACGTCGGCGCCCGCCTCGGCGAGGTAGCGGACGGTGTCGGCGCCGATCCCCCGGGACGAGCCGGTCACGAGGGCGACCTTGCCGTCGAGGGATCCTGCGGGAAGAACGTCGGTCACGGTGACTCCTCATGATGCGTGAAACGCCGTGAGCGCACGGCTCTCTCACATTACCAAGCGGTCGCGAGGGCACCCCGATCGCCGGGGCAGCGCGTGATACGTTGACCACAAAGGAGGCCGAATGGACAACTTCTCGACTTTCGTCGTGTTCATCGACCAGTGGGCGTGGATCGGATGGCTGGTCCTCATCGCCGTCTTCCTCGTGATCGAGATGCTCTCGCTGGACTTCACGTTCCTCATGCTCAGCTTCGGCGGCCTGGTCGGACTCGTCACGGACTTCCTCGGCGTGCCGGTGTGGATCCAGATCATCATCGCCGGCATCGCTGCCGCCCTCTTCATCCTGTTCCTCCGGCCTCCGCTACTGCGGCGGCTACATCGCGGCGCCGACCCGGCCCGGTCGAACGTGGATGCTCTGGTCGATCTGCGCGGCTTCGCACTGAGCGACATCACGCAGGTGTCCGGGCAAGCCAAGCTCGCCAACGGCGACACCTGGACGGCCCGCTCGTCCTCCCCCGTGCCCATCCCCCAGGGCGCTCCGATCGCCGTCACCGCCATCCACGGCGCCACGGCGATCGTCCGTCCCCTCAACGACTAGGAGAACACGTGGACGACGCATCGTTCATCCCCACGGTGATCATCTGGATCCTGGTGATCGCGGTCATCATCTTCGTGATCGTCACCATCGCCAGGGCCATCCGCATCATCCCCCAGGCGACCGCGGGTGTCGTCGAGCGGCTCGGGCGCTACCACAAGACCCTCTCCCCCGGGCTGAACATCCTGGTGCCCTTCATCGATCGCCTCCGCCCGCTGATCGACATGCGCGAGCAGGTCGTCTCCTTCCCGCCCCAGCCGGTGATCACGGAGGACAACCTGGTCGTGTCGATCGACACCGTCGTCTATTTCCAAGTGACGGACGCGCGCGCGGCGACATACGAGATCGCCAACTACCTCGGCGCCGTCGAGCAGCTCACCACGACCACGCTGCGCAACGTCGTCGGCGGTCTCAACCTCGAAGAGGCACTGACCAGCCGCGACAACATCAACGGGCAGCTCCGCGTGGTGCTGGACGAGGCCACCGGCAAGTGGGGCATCCGCGTCGGTCGCGTCGAGCTGAAGGCCATCGACCCGCCCGTCTCGATCCAGGACTCCATGGAGAAGCAGATGCGCGCCGAGCGGGACCGTCGTGCCGCCATCCTCACGGCGGAGGGCACCAAGCAGTCCGCCATCCTCGAGGCGGAGGGTCTGCGGCAGGCGGAGATCCTGCGGGCGGAGGGCGACAAGCAGGCGGCCGTGCTCCGTGCCCAGGGCGAGGCGGAGGCGATCCAGAACGTCTTCAGCGCGATCCATCAGGGCGCTCCCGACGACAAGCTCCTCGCGTATCAGTACCTCCAGATGCTGCCGAAGATCAGCGAGGGCCCGTCCAACAAGCTGTGGATCGTGCCCAGCGAACTGACGGAGGCACTGAAGGGCATCGGCAGCGCCTTCACCCCGAAGCCGGGCCAGGGGCCCACGGACCCCGCACCCCGCGTGTGACGCACCCGTTCTTCACGAACGCCCGCTCCCCGCGGATCTTCGCGCATCGCGGTCTGGTGACCGCCGCAGGCGAGGAATCCGGGGTGTGGGAGAACACGGCGGGGGCCTTCGCCGCCGCGCACGCGGCCGGCGTCGAGTACATCGAGACCGACTGCCAGGTGACCGCCGACGGGGACGTCGTCCTGGTGCACGACCCCGACCTGCGCCGCCTCGCTGACGACTCGCGCGCGGTGAGCGAGGTCCGCACCCGTGAGTTGCGTGCACTCTTCGCCGATCACGGCGGGCTGCTCACCGTCGGTGATGCGCTCTCGTCCTTCCCCGACGTGCGCTTCAACATCGACGTCAAGACGCCGGCTGCGGCCGGACTCCTCGGCCCCGTCCTCGCCCCGCACACCGAGCGCGTCCTGATCACGAGCTTCTCCGACGCGAGCCGTCGAGCGACGGTCGAGGAAGTGAGACGCGCCGGGGCCGCGCAGCGCCCCGCCACGTCGGGCGGACGCCGCACGATCGCCTCGGCCCGCGCACTGTCGGCCCTCCGCCTCTCCCCCGCGCGTGCCCTGCGTGACATCGACGCGCTCCAGATACCGGAGCGTCGTGGCGCCCTGACCGTCCTCACCCCCGCGCTCCTGCGGGCGGCGCATCGGGCCGGGATCGAGGTGCACGTCTGGACGGTCAACGACCCGGATGAGATGCGTCGCCTCCACCGGATGGGGGTGGACGGGATCGTGTCGGACCGCGCCGACCTCGCGGTCTCGGTCCTCGCTCCAGAGTAGGGCGAGCTCTTTACCCGCCGGCGCTGGGATTCCACTGTGAATACCGCCGAGATCGCGGTCACGTGGATGAAGCCCACAGGCTCGAGCGTTATACCTGACAGCGACGAGAGGACCACACAATGGCAGATCGCAGCCTGCGCGGCATCCGACTCGGCGCCCAGAGCCTACAGAGCGAAGAGGGCGTCGTTTTCATGGAGCGCCGTGAGACCACCTACACCTGTGACACGTGCGGACACGACACCACCCTGATGTTCGCGGCCGACGCCGAACCCCCGCAGACCTGGGAGTGCCGCGCCTGCGGTGCTGAGGCCCGACTGCAGGTCGACGGTCAGTCCGTCACCATCGAGGCGAGCGACGAGAAGTCCGCCCGCACGCACTGGGACATGCTGATGGAGCGCCGCACCCGCGCCGAGCTCGAGGAGCTCCTCGAAGAGCGGCTCGCCTTCATCCGTGCCCGCCGCGGCGCGGGAGAAGATCCCACCAGGGAGAAGATCGGCGCCTAACGCCGACGGGCGCGCCACCACCCGACCACGAGCGCGCCCACCCCGCCCCACAGCAGCATCTGCTGCACCCAGGGGCCGAGGACGACACCCGCCGTGAGGCCGGAGCGCAGCTCGACATCCTCGAGCATCGCTCCGGCCTCATCCGCGTCCAGGCTGGTGATGGTCCGGCCATCGTGGCGGATCACCTGACTCGTGCCGACCGTGGAGATGTTCACCACACTCCGGCCCGTCTCGATCGCCCGCATGCGCGCGAACGCGAGCTGCTGGAGGTTCTCATCGGTACCGCGGAAGTCCGCGTTGTTGGTCTGGAACACCAGCACCTGCGCGCCGTCGCCGATGCCCTCGAGGATCACGTCGTCGTAGATCACGTCGAAGCAGATCGCGAGACCCACCTTCACACCGTCGACCTCGACGATGGGAGCGTTCGTGCCCGGCGTGTACTCGCGCTGGATGAGCCCGATCAGATCAGGGACCAGCGCATTGAAGAACGCGCGGTCGGGAACGTACTCACCGAACGGCACGGGGTGGCGCTTGTCGTGCGACTGCGACGCCTCACCGCTCTGGGTCCACAGCATCGACGTGTTGTAGAAGCGGTCGCCCCGCGCGGTCGGCGCGTTGGCGAGCAACGGGGCATCCACCCGACTGGCGACCAGCGTCATCCGGCGGGCGAGAGCCGAGCTCTCGGCGGGATCGGCGTCGAGGGATCCCTCCGGCCACACGAGCAGATCGAGATCCTCGCCGTAGAGGGGCGCAGTCGCCTCGGTCTGGGCCTGGATCACGGAGAACGGTTCGCGCGAGTCGAAGTAGCCCGTCGGTCCGTTCCCCTGCACGGCTCCGATGCGCATCGTCCCCGTGGCTGCCGTCGGGAACAGCGGGGTGAACATCAGTACCACCACGACTGCTGCGGGAACGACCAGCCGCAGCGGACGCCGCCAGGACCCGGTCCGGACCAGCTCGATCACCATGGCCGTCAGCAGCACCATCAGGAAGCTCAGCCCGCTGACCCCCAGCCACGAGGTGACCGGAGCGAGCGGACTCTCGGCCTGACTCATGCCCAGGCGCGCCCACGGGAATCCGCCGTAGGGCCACCAGCCCAGGAAGAGCTCCCGCCCGACCCACAGTGCGGCGACCACCGTCGGCAGGATGAACAGGCGGCCAGCCGTGCCGGGGAATGCCCGCGGAAGCCAGCGGTAGGCCAGGGCGATGGGGACGAGCGCGACCGCGGTCAGCGCACCCTCGACGACGCTGAGCGCCGCCCAGGGCAAAGGCCCGAGGTAGCGGGAGGTCCAGGACACCAGCAGACCGAAGAAGACGACGCCGTACACGAGGCCGACGAGCAGGGCGCCGCCCGCCCGTCGCCCGATCAACGCGAGCAGCAGGAGCCCGGTGGCCGGGAACGCGAGGATCCAGACCGCGGCCTCGGGGAACGCGAGATCCATGAGCACCGCCGCCCCGACAGCAGCGAGCACCGCGCCCCACAGCGGCAGGAGGGCACGCGGGCGGACGGGGACGGACGGATCGGTCACGGCGCTCACCCTCACATCGACGAGTAGGCGACGATGCCCCGCCGCACGCCGTCGAGGGCGAGCCGAGCGGTGCGCGCGAGAGCGGGGTCTTCGGCGACGATCGAGAGCTGGTCCAGCAGGTCGATCGTCTGCTTCGCCCAGCGGACGAAGTCTCCGGCGGCCATGTCGGCGTCGATCAGGACGCGGTCGAGCGCACCCCCACGCGCCCAGGTGTGCATCGCCCCCGCAAGGCCGGCGGCCAGGGGCTCGCTGCCGGGCAGCTGGTGATCCCGCTCGAGGTCGTCCAGCTCGGCCCAGAGGGCTGTCGTCCGGTCGTACGCGGCGCGGAACGGCCCCCGGGGCAGACCTCGCTCCCCCGTGTTCGACTCGTCCCGCCGCGGCTCGTACACGAGGCAGCAGGCCATGGCGGCGAGAGACGGAGCGTCCAGGCTCTTCCAGAGGTCCTGACGCAGCGACTCGGCGACCAGGAGGTCACGCTCCCCGTAGATCCGCCGCATGGTGCGGCCGGCCTCCGTCAGCAGGGTCTCGTCGTCGTCTCGGCGGAGGTAGTCGAGTGTCTCCAGCACCTCCACCACGCGATCGAACACCCGCGCGACGGTCCCGGTGCGGTTCTCGATCTGGCGGCGCGTGCGATCGGTCTGCCTCTTGAGCTTCCAGTAGCGTTCGGCCCACCGCGCGTGCGCCTCGCGATCCGGACAGCGGTGGCAGGGATGTCGCTGCATCTGCGTGCGCAACGACTGGATGCGCTTCATCCGCTTGTCCCGTGCGGCACGCGGCGCGTTCGCGTCCTGCCGGTTCTTCTTCTCCAGGTCGCTGAGCTCACGGCGGATCGCGGCGTACTCGGGGAAGTCGCCGTGCTCGCAGGCCATGGCGGAGCGATAACCGGCAAGAGACTCCTCCGCCTCACGCACCTGGCGCGCCAGGCCGACGACGGCGCGATCGGCCTGGAACTGCGCGAACGACGACTCCAGGATCTGCCGCGCCCTGCCCTTCCCGAACATGTCGATCAGGTTGACGGCCATGTTGTAGGTCGGCCGGAAGCTGGAGTTCAACGGATACGTGCGTCGGGAGGCGAGGGCGGCCACGGCCTGCGGATCCATGCCCTCGGTCCACTGCACGACCGCGTGGCCCTCCACGTCGATCCCCCGGCGACCCGCCCGCCCGGTGAGCTGCGTGTACTCGCCGGACGAGATCGCGACACGCGCCTCGCCGTTGAACTTCTCCATCTTCTCCAGCACGACGGTCCGGGCCGGCATGTTGATGCCGAGAGCGAGCGTCTCGGTCGCGAACACGACCTTCACGAGCTTGCGCTGGAACAGTTCCTCGACGACCTCCTTGAACGCCGGAAGCAGACCGGCGTGATGGGCGGCCACGCCGCGCTCGAGGTTGTCGAGCCACTCCCAGTAGCCGAGCACACCGAGATCCTCGTCCTGCAGGGTGCGCGTGCGCTCCTCGACGATGGCGCGGATCTCGGCCCGCTCCTCGTTCGAGGTGAGGCGGAGGCCCGCGCGCCGGACCTGCTGCACGGCGGCATCGCAGCCGACACGGCTGAAGATGAAGAAGATGGCGGGAAGGAGACTCGACCGCTCCAGGAGCTCGACCACATCCGGGCGATCCATCCGCTCGATGCGACGCGCGTTGGCCGAGCGCACCGGGCGTCGTCCGCCGCGAGGCGGGCGCTGCGCCTGCCGTCCAGCGTGACGGTTGCTGCGATACGACTGCGCCTGCCGATTCGCCTCGTACGTCGAGCCCGTGAAGGAGCGGATCCGCATGAGCTCCTGGTTGACCTGGGCCGTCGCGAGACCCGCCCTGTCGTCGAACAGCGGAAGCAGGTCGTCGCGCACGAGCACGTGCTGCTCCAGGGGCACCGGCCGCACCTCGGACACGATCACCTCCGTGTCGCCCCGCACCGTGTCGAGCCAGTCGCCGAACTCCTCCGCATTCGACACCGTCGCGCTGAGGGAGACCAGACGCACGCGCGGGGGCAGGTGGATGATCACTTCCTCCCACACGGCTCCGCGGAACCGGTCGGCCAGGTAGTGCACCTCATCCATCACGACGTAGCGCAGGTCGCGGAGCGCGGCGGAGTCCGCGTAGATCATGTTCCGCAGCACCTCGGTCGTCATCACGACGATGCGGGCGTTGCCGTTGATGTTCGTGTCGCCGGTGAGCAACCCGACCTCGTCGGGGCCGTAGACGTCGACGAGCTCGCGGAACTTCTGGTTCGACAGAGCCTTCATCGGCGTCGTGTAGAACGCCTTGTCCGTCGGGCTCTGCATCGCGAGGTGGATCGCGAACTCACCGACGATCGTCTTGCCCGCCCCGGTCGGCGCCGCGACCAGCACGCTGCGCCCGTTCTCCAGGGCGTGACACCCGGCCACCTGGAACGGATCGAGCTGGAATCGCTGGCGCGCGGCGAAGGCGACGGTCTGCGGATGGCTCGCCGCGTCCTGCGCCTGCGCGTAACGGTCGGACGGAGAACTCATACGGCGTCAGGGACGATGCCGGCGGCCGCATCCCTCTTCCGTTTACGCCGATCGAAGAGCAGAGAGAGTCCCGCGGCGGCGAAGAACAGCACGATGAGGATCCCGGCGAGCATCAGCATGCTCACGACGTCGGCGGCGGGAGTCGCGAGGGCGGCGAAGATCGTCGCGATGAGGACCGCGACTCGCCAACCCTTGAGGATGGCGCGACCCGACATGACGCCGGCCAGGTTCAGCGCGACCAGGAACACCGGGAGCACGAACGACACCCCGATCACGATCATCAGCTTGAAGACGAAGTCGTAGTACTCCTGCGCGTAGTAGAAGTTCGTCCCGCCCTCGGGGGTGAAGCTCCACATGAGTTCGATCACGTGCGGCATGATCATGACGCCGAGGTAGCAGCCGGCGAAGAAGAGCGGAACCGCGGCGAGCACGAAGCCGACCGTGTACTTGATCTCCTTGCGCGTGAGCCCCGGCATGATGAACGCCCAGACCTGCCACAGCCAGATGGGCGCGGACAGGAACAGCCCGATCGAGAAGGCGATGCGCATGCGCATGTCGAAGGCCGCGGTCACCGTGCCAAAGTTCAGCGCGCTGAAATCGTCGCCGCGTTTCTCGGTGATGATCCGGATGGGCTCCGTGATGAAGTGGATGACCGGGTCCGCGACGATGAACGCGATCACCATGCCGACCACCAGCGCGAGGGCAGCGTACATGAGACGCTTCCGCAGCTCGACGAGATGCGCGCCGAGCGACATCCGCCGATCCCGGTCGGCCTTCGCCTTCACGGTCGGTTCGATGGCTGCCACGGCCGGTCAGGCGCGAGGCGGAGTCTCAGGTTCGGCGCCCGTGTCCTTCACCGAGGTGGGCTCAGCGACGGCGGACTCGGCGCGCGTCGCATCTTCTTCCTTCATCGCCTTCATCTCACCCTTGAACACGCGGGCGGACTGCCCCATGCTCTTCGCGAGCGCCGGCAGCTTGGCAGCGCCGAAGAGAAGGAGGATGACGGCGAGCACGATCAGCAGGTGCCAGCCTTGCATTCCAGCGAACATATCGACATTCCCGTCGTCGGGGGGCTTTCGTCCCCAGTCTACAGATCAATCCTGCGTATCGGGCTGGTGGTACAGCGCGAGTCCCGCCTCCGCCCACTCACGCGTCGCCGACCGAGCGACTCCCGGCTCCCGGACTTCCATCGCTCCGCCGAACCTGGCCGCGAGGCGCTTGATGCCGCGCGGGTCCGCCAGATGCAGACGGGCCGTCACGACGCCGTTCGCGGGCTCCATCGCTTCCGCCGGCAGGAACCCGCTGAGCAGCGGGGCGAGCCGCTCCGGCACGCGCACCGTGACCTCGCCTTCGTCCTCCAGGCCGGCGAACGCCTCGGGAACCTGGTCACCGCCGTGGGTACTGGGGATGTCGGTCAGCGTCGGCTCGCTCACCCGATCCAGGTGAAAGGTACGCATCGCTTCGCGCATGTGGCACCATCCCTGCAGGTACCACTGCCCGTTCGTGATCAGGATCTGGACGGGATCGACGGTGCGCGTGGTCGGAGCCGAGTCAGGCGCCTGGTAGGTGAACGAGACGGCGACGCCCTGCTGCAGCCCGCGCGACACCACGGAACGGACCTCGTCGACGGCGCTCGGCGCCACGACGACATCGGCGGGGGCATCGGCCGCACCGCGGGAGAGCTTCGAGATCAGACCGGCGACGAGACCCGAGTCGGAGACCGCCGGAACGGCCGCCACCATCTGCAGCCCGGCCAGGAGCGCGGCGGCCTCCCGGGCGGTGAACCGCGGAACCCGGCGCAGCGCGACGTCGTTCGTGATCTCGATGACGTCCTCCAGCTCGAGCAGGTCCCAGTTGATGTCGAACATCTCCTGAGGCTGCTGCCAGAATCCGGCCTCGCCCGGCAATCCGATCACGGTGAGCTTCTCGACCATCGCGCGCATCTCGCGCGGCGTGACGCCGAACTCCTCCGCGGCCTCCGCGAGAGATACCTGCCCGTGCTCGAGCAGGTAGGGAACGAGTGTCAGGTACAGGCGTACGCGATCAGCGGCAAGGAGCGGCTTCTGCTGCGGGCTCATGCGCGTGCCCCCGTGTCGGTGTGCGCATCCACGACAGCGGACAACCGGGCGACCACGGCGTCACGCAGCGGGGCAGGCTCGACCACCCGTACCTCGGGACCGTACGAGGCCAGCTCGTCGGCGAGGATGTGCAGGTCCACGAATGGCACGCGGATGCCCTGCGCGGCCGCGGTCGCGCGTCGTCCGAGCCTCAGCGCGGCCTCGGTGCCCGGAGTCACCTCCATAAGCGCGGAGTTCGCCGCCGCGACCTGCTCGAGTCCGCTCAGCGCGCGCTCCCCCGCTCCCTCGCGCAGGGCGGGGTCGAACGACGTCGCGCTCACCGCCACGTCGCCCACGATGCGGCTCAGCAGGAAGGTGCGGTCCTCCTCCACATCCACATCGACCCCGTAGACGTGCCAGCGCGCCTCATAGTCCACCAGTGCCAGCGGCCGGACGCGGCGACGACGCGGCGCATCCTCCCCGGGCTTCAGATAGTCGAACGACACCACACGGCTGCGCTCGATCGCGTCCTGCAGCGGCGAGAAGGCCGCGTCCCGTGCGGTGATGCGCGGAGCGAAGCCGATGATCGGCTCATCGCCGTCGATACCGAGAGCGCGGATCTTGCGCACGCCCGACTGGGCGTCGCCCGAGACCGACTCCGCACTCCACACGCTTCCCGCCAGGCGCAGCACCGCGAGCTCCGCCGCGGTGAACTCGATGTCGCTCGGCAGGTCGTACTCCGCTTGGGGGATGCGGTACCGCGCCTCCCGGAGATCGTTCGGGTCGGCAGCATCGCCGATCGTCTCGATCGGCACGCCGAGCGACCGGAGCTCGTCCTTGTCGCGCTCGAACATCTTCTCCAGGGCATCGGAGCGCGTACCCGCGTCCGCCCGCTGCCGATACCCCGAGACGTTGTCGAGGATCTGCTGCTTCGTCAGCCCGATCTCCGTCGCCATCAGCGCCACGACGAGGTTCGTCAGGCGCTCTTCGGCAGGGATCCGGGCGGCCATCACGGAGCGGCTGAGGGGGCGATGCCGAGGATGTCCACCACGACGGCCATCGCGACGGAGTTCTCGGTCTTCGGGAGCACGACGAGCACCTGCGAGCCGACCGGGTGCCCCACGAGGGCCTCAGCCACGGGGGGTGCGATCTGCGCCATCTGATCGACGGCCTGCTGGCCCCAGGAGCTCTGGATGACCTTCTTGTCGTCCCAGCCCACGGCCGTGAAGTGAACGAGCGGAGAGTCGTCCTTCGTGACCTTCTCTCCGTCACCGAGGATGAGCGTCTGCACGACCTGCTTCTTCGGTGCGGCGCTGTCCGGGATGATCACGCCGGGAGTGCCGTCGGGAGCACGGACCACGGTCGGCATGCCCTGCGCGTCGTTGAACTGCAGCGAGCCCTCGGCGCGCGGGTGGAACGCATCAACGACGTCGACCACGAAGACGGCGACGTCGTCCTCCGCCATGCCGAAGCCCTTGAGATTCGCGGCACCGAAGTCGTCGGGCGTGAGCCCGGCCACGACGCGGCTTCCGGCGGTCGCGCACTCGAGGACGTCGGCAAGGCCGGGCGCCTGCGAGGCCCACGACTCGATGCTGGACGCGCGCGTGCTGTCGCTGTCGTAGGACGTGGCGAACACCTTCTCACCCGTCTCGCCGCTGTAGATCGAGAGCTGCACGATGATCAGCTGCGCTTCGTCGACGATGCGACGGCCGTCTCCGGTCACCGCGTCGGTGAACGACGTCTCGGTCAGGCGGAGGGGACTGAAGATGTCGACGTCGGGCGTGGAGCCGACCTCTCCGTCGACAGTCACGGCGTCGCCGATGCCGTTCGCGTGGCCCGTGCGATCGCACGAGGCGTCGGCGGAAGACGCGGTCACGCTGCACCCGGTCAGAGCGAGGGCGGCGAGACTGAGGGTGGCCAGAACGGCGGACGTTTTACGCACGCGCTCCAGTCTATTCCGTCGACTGCCCGGATTCGCGCGACGCGGCGGCCTGGCGCGCGCCTTCGGCGGCCTTTCCCGCCTCGCGAGCCCGCTTGCGGAGGTTCTTGTCCGTGATCTCGCGGTCGCCGACGGCCCCCGGCGTCCACAGCTCGACGTCGGCGTCGCTGTAGCTGCTCTTCGACGCGCGCCGCTTGACCGACGGCGCGACCGCGCCGGGCGCGAGCCGGCGGGCCGTGAGGAGGAAGCCGGTGTGCGCCACCATCCGGTGATCCGGTCGCACCGCGAGCCCCTCGACGTGCCAACCGCGCACCATGGTCTCCGACGCATCGGGATCGGTGAACAGACCGGTTCCGCGGATGTACTCCGCAACCCTCGAGAGCTGGGTCGCGGTCGCGATGTAGCAGAGCACCACGCCGCCCGGTGTGAGCGCGTCGGCCACCGCGTCGATGCACTCCCACGGAGCGAGCATGTCGAGGACGACCCGGTCGACGGAACCGGCCTCGACCTCGGCGGGCAGGGCCTCGACGAGATCGCCCACCACCACTCGCCAGGTGTCGGGGGTCTCGCCGAAGAACGTCTCCACATTGCTGCGGGCCACGTCGGCGAACTCCTCGCGCCGCTCGAACGAGATCAGGGTCCCGGCGGGTCCGATCGCGCGCAACAGCGACAGGGACAGCGCGCCGGAGCCGACGCCCGCCTCGACCACCGTCGCCCCGGGGAAGACGTCCGCCTGCATCACGATCTGCGCTGCATCCTTCGGGTAGACGATCGCCGCACCGCGCGGCATCGACATCGCGAAGTCGCGCAGCAGGGGGCGCAGGGCCAGATACTCGTGCCCGGAGCTGTTCGCCACGACGGAGCCGTCGGGAAGCCCGATCAGGTCGCGGTGCCGCAGCACGCCGTGGTGCGTATGCAGCTCGCCGTCCTCGCGCAGCGTGACCGTGTGCAGGCGCCCCTTCGGGCCGGTGAGCTGAACGCGGTCGCCCTCGCGGAACGGACCGCTCGGTCGCTGGGTCGCCGTCATCGGGTCGCCTCCGTGGTCGTGTGCGCGCCGAACAGCTCGGCGATGTCCGCGGCACCGCGGAGGTGCAGTGTGGGCCAGAGTTGGTGGGCGCCGAGGCCGTCGAGCGGCACGATGTGCGGCACCCCCAGCGTGAGCGCCCCCGACGCGAGACCCGCTCGCAGCCCCGTCGGGGAGTCCTCGATCACCACGACCTCCGCGATGTCGACATCCAGCAGCGCAGCGGCCTGCAGATACGGCTCAGGGTGGGGCTTGGGATTGTCCACGTCGTCGCCGGCGACGACGACGTCGAAGGCCTCGAAGTCGATCAGGTCCACCACGTCCAGGGCCATCCGGCGCAGCGACATCGTGACCAGGCCCGTGCGGATGTCGGCGGCGCGCAGGTCGCGCAGCAGCTCGCGAGCCCCGGGGCGGAACGGCACCCCCTGCGTGCGCAACGCCTGCTGCACGGCGTCGGTGAGGTGCGAGACGATCGCCTCCGGCTCCAAGTCGACGCCCGCGTCCTGCAGGATGATCGCACTGTCGAGGAGCCCGCTGCCGACGAGCCGCAGGGCGTCTTCGTGCGTCCAGGTCCCTCCGAACGACTCGACCAGCGCGGTCTCGGCCGCCATCCAGTAAGGCTCGGTGTCGACGAGTGTTCCATCCATGTCCCAGAGGACCGCGCGGGGCTTGCTGCTCACTGAACCCATGCTAGCCGGGCGCGGCCCACATCCCGCCGTCGCGGGCTAGCCTGGGGTGACCGGAACCGCGAACCCGATGGGAGCACATGGTGGATGTCCTCGGTCCCCGCATCGTCATCGCCGCGTTCGACGGCTGGAACGATGCGGGCGAAGCGGCCAGCGGCGCGATCGCGGCGCTGCAGTCGTCCGGCGACTACGACCTCGTGCATTCCGTCGACCCCGAGCTGTACTTCGACTACCAGTACACGCGTCCCGCCACTCGCATGGATGCGGAGGGGCGCCGTCAGCTCACCTGGCCGGAGGCCGGGCTCTGGCGTCCGCGGAACCCCGGGCCCGGCCCGGAGTTCTGGCTGCTCACCGGCGCCGAGCCCGCCCGCACCTGGCAGGCGTTCGCCTCGGAGTTCATCGACGTCGCGCTGCGCGACGACGTCACCGGTTTCGTGACCCTCGGCGCGATGCTGTCGGACGTGCCGCACACCCGACCCATCTCGATCTTCGCCTCGAGCCAGAACGACCAGGTGCGTGAGGCGCACGGCCTCGAGCGATCGGTGTACGAAGGTCCCGTCGGCATCCTCACGGTGTTCGAGCACTTCGCGGAGAACGCCGGGATCCCCTCGGTCAGCCTCTGGGCCAGCGTGCCCCACTACGTCGCCTCTGCCGCCCCCTCGCCGAAGGTGACGCTCGCCCTCCTCGATCGACTCGAGGAGCTCACCGGTGTCGACATCGACCGCCGGCACCTGCGCACCGAGGCAGCCGCATGGGAGGCGTCGATCGACGCTGCGGCATCCGAGGACGAGGAGATGGCCGAATACATCCGTCAGCTGGAGCGCACGCGCGACACCTGGGACTCGCCCGATGCCTCCGGCGACGCGATCGCCCAGGCGTTCGAACGCTACCTGCGCCGCCGCGACGACGGACCGGGCGACCGCAAGCGCTGACGGGGACGCGCCGCGCTCAGGCGGGGATGACGCCCATACCCAGCAGCACGAGCAGCACGGTGCCGAGCAGGATGCGGTAGATCACGAACGGCAGGAAGCTGCGCTTCGAGATCCAGCTCATGAAGAACGCGATCACTCCGAGCGCCACCACGAAGGCGACACCGGTCGCCGCGAGCGTGTCGCCGAAGGAGAAGAACGACGGCTCGCCCCAGCTCTTGAACACCTGGTAGAAGCCGCTGCCGAAGACGGCGGGGATCGCGAGCAGGAAGGCATAGCGCGCAGCAGCCGCCCGCTCGTAGCCCAGGAACAGCCCCATCGTGATCGTGCCGCCCGACCGCGAGACGCCGGGGATCAGCGCGAGAGCCTGCGCGAAACCGAACGCGATGCCGTGCGGATACGTCAGATCGCCGAGCTTGCGCCGCTTGGCGCCCACGTAGTCGGCGATTCCGAGCAGGATGCCGAACAGGATGAGCATGATCGCCACGAGCCACAGCGAACGGAACACCGTCTCGATCTGGTCCTGGAACAGCAGACCGAGCACGACGATCGGAACGCTGCCGATGATGATCAGCCACCCCATGCGCGCATCCGGGTCGTTACGCGGCACCGCGCCGGTGAGCGAGCGGAACCACTGGGACACGATGCGGACGATGTCGCGCCAGAAGAACACGACGACGGCGGCCTCGGTGCCGATCTGCGTGATGGCGGTGAACGCCGCACCCGGGTCCTCCCCCGACGGCAGGAAGGTCCCGAGGATGCGCAGATGCGCACTCGATGAGATCGGGAGGAACTCGGTCAGTCCCTGGACGATCCCCAGGATGAGCGCTTCGAACAGATGCATGGCAGGGCCTTCAGATCTCGGGAGGGCACGGAGGGCGCGAGCGTCACTCAGTACGTGCGCAGCAGATCGGTCAGCACCCGCTGACCGAAGACAAGAGAGTCTACGGGCACCCGCTCGTCGACTCCATGGAACATGCCCGTGAAATCCAGGTCGGCGGGCAGTCGCAGCGGTGCGAAGCCGTACCCGGTGATGCCGAGAGCCGCCAGCGCTTTGTTGTCGGTCCCGGCGCCGAGCAGGTAGGGGATGACGGGAACGCCCGGATCGTGGCGTCCGAGAGCCGCGACCATCGCGTCGACCAGGTCGCCGGAGAACGCCGTCTCCATGCCGATGTCGCGCACCACCGTCTCGATGCGGATGTCGTCGCCCACGATCTGCTGGAGCTCGGCGAGCACGTCGTCCTCGGTGCCGGGGATCACGCGCACGTCGATCAGCGCCTCCGCACGCTCGGGGATCACGTTGTGCTTGTATCCCGCGGCGAGCACGGTGGGATTGGTGGTGGTGCGGAACGTGGAGCGCAGGAAGGCCTCCGCCGGGCCCGCGGCCGCCGCCAGCGCGTCCGGGTCGTCGACGCTGCGCCCGCTGAGCGCGCTGAGGCCCTCCAGGAGCGCCGTCGTGGTGGGGGTCAGTCGGATGGGCCAGCGCGTGCGGCCGATCGCGGCGACGGCCTCGGCGAGCCTGGTCACCGCGTTCTCCTCATGCAGACGACTGCCGTGGCCCGCGCGACCGGTGGCGACCAGCCGGATCCAGATCAGCGCCTTCTCGCCCACCTGCAGGAGATAGGCCCGGCGATCGTCGACCGAGATGGAGTACCCGCCCACCTCGCTGATCGCGTCGGTCGCCCCGGCGAACCACTCCGGGCGATCCTTGACCACGAGCGCCGACCCCTCGACACCACCGTTCTCCTCGTCGGCGAAGAACGCGAGCACGAGATCGCGCTCCGGCTGCTCCCCCGCGCGGAGGATGTCGGCGACCGACGTGAGGATCATCGCGTCCATGTTCTTCATGTCGACCGCGCCTCGGCCCCACAGCATGCCGTCGCGCACGATCCCGGCGAACGGATCGACGCTCCAGTCCTCGGCGACCGCCGGTACGACGTCGAGGTGACCGTGGACCACGAGGGCGGGCTTGCTCGCATCGCGTCCCCGCACCCTCGCCATGACGTTCGTGCGTCGCGGCACCGGCTCGTAGTACTCGACCGGCAGCCCGAGCGCCTCCAGATAGGCGCCGACGTACTCCGCGGCCTCCCGCTCCCCCTTCGCGTTTCCGCCTCCGTAGTTGGATGTGTCGAAGCGGATGAGGTCGCTCGCGACGCGCGCGACCTCGGGCAGCGAGGGATCGGTCATGCGTCCCAGGCTATCGAAACAGCGTGCCACGCCCGGGCGTCGCGCCCAGTTCGATCGCCCCTTCAGAACGTGCTAATGTCATTCTTCGGTCGGCAACGACACATCCCACACCTGCGCGGGTGGCGGAATGGTAGACGCGCTAGCTTGAGGTGCTAGTGCCCGATAGGGCGTGGGGGTTCAAGTCCCCCTCCGCGCACAGACACGAAGGCCCCGGATCCCCACGGATCCGGGGCCTTCGTCGTACCGCCTCGCCGTCAGACGGCACCCACGCCGAACAGCAGGCCCAGCGCATAGGTGATCGCCGCGGCTCCGAAGCCGATCGCGAGCTGACGCAGGGCGCGGCGCAGGGGCGGCCCGCCCGACAGCACCCCGACCATGGCTCCCGTGCTCAGCAGCGCGACGCCGACCAGGACGAGGGCGACGATGATCGCCGTCGGCCCCTCGAGCCCGAAGATCCACGGGAGGACGGGCACGATCGCTCCGGACGCGAACAGCAGGAAGCTCGAGATGGCCGCCGTCCAGTCGCTGCCGACGATCTCGTGGTCGTCGGCCCCCTGGACCGCGACCGGACCCGTGGCCGCCCGACGCACGCCCTCCTGGGCGGCCGACACGATCCGACGAGCCCGGGCGAGCGACTCCGTCTGATCCATCCCGCGGGCGCGGTACACGAGGGCCAGTTCGTTCTCGTCGATGTCGAGGTCGGCGGCGGCGGCCGCGGCGTCCTCATTGGCCTCCGTCGCCGCGAGCAGCTCGCGCTGCGACCGCACCGACACGAACTCGCCCGCACCCATCGACAGCGCCCCGGCCAGCAGGCCGGCGATCCCGCTGAACAGGACGAAGCCCGAGCTCACCCCGGTCGCCCCGATGCCGAGCACGAGGGCGAGATTGCTCACGAGACCGTCGTTGGCGCCGAACACCGCCGCACGGAAGGAGCCGGAGAGCCGTCGCCGTCCGCGCGCCGCCAGGCCGCGCACGACCTCGTGGTGGACCTTCTCGTCAGCGCGCATCGCAGGGGTCGCCCAGCGCTCGGCATCGTACGGCGACCGAGCCTCGGCACTCTGCGCCAGCGCGAGGACGAAGATCGACCCGAACCGTCCCGCCATCCAGCCGAGAAGACGCGAGCGCAGGCCCGCCCTCGGAAGCCGCCGCGGTTCACCGCCGAGCAGATCGAGCCAGTGCTTCTCGTGCCGGCGTTCGGCCTCGGCCAGTCCCAGCAGGATCGCGCGCTCCTCCCCCGTCCGACGGGCGGCGAGGCGGCTGTACACGGCTCCCTCGGCGCGCTCCTCCACGAGGTAGCGGGCCCATCGGCGGCGGTCAGAGGCCGTCGAATCCGCGGCGGCAGGGGCAGTCATGGGTCCTCCAGGAATCAGCGTGCCCGATGCGCGGGCAACCGTTCCACGCTATCCGCGAGCGGAGCGCGCAACCGCGTCCTGGCACCGATTGCCAGCATTTCGGGGATCCGAAGCAGACGCGGTGGTGATCCCGGTCAGGAGCGGACGCGCTTGCGGAGGACCTCGATGCGCGACTGCAGCTGAGTGACCGTGGCCTGCGCGACCGCCGGCCCCCCGCAGATGCGCCGGAGCTCGGCGTGCACGGCGCCGTGCGGTTGTCCCGACTGGCGCGCGTACAACCCGACCAGGCTGTTCAGCAGCTGCCTCTGCTCGCGGAGGGTGCGGTGGAGCGGCGCGGGAAGCGTCGTGGTGGCCGTCGCCGGCTCCGCGGCCTCGCGCACCTCCCGGTGCCGGGACTGTCGCGCCTGGCGCTGCATCAGGAGCTCGTGCACGTGCTCGGGCTCGAGCAGACCGGGGAAGCCGATGAACTCCTCCTCCTCCGGCGTGTTCGGCTCCGCGAGCTGACCGAACTCCTTGCCCTCGAACACGACGCGATCGAAGTGCGCGACGGACGAGATGGCCTGGTAGCTGAACTCCTGGGTGAGTGCGTCGGAGGTCTCCTCCTCGCGGTTCGCACTCTCCAGGAGCGAGTCGTCGAGACCGTCCTCGTCTTTCGAGCCGCGGTCGAGCGCGTGATCGCGCTGCTTCTCCATCTCGTTCGCGAGCTTCATCAGCACGGGCACGTGGGGCAGGAACACGCTGGCCGCCTCGCCCCGGCGTCGGGCCCGCACGAACCGGCCGATCGCCTGCGCGAAGAACAGCGGGGTCGACGACGAGGTGGCGTACACGCCCACCGCGAGCCGCGGCACGTCCACGCCCTCGGACACCATGCGCACGGCGACCATCCAGCGCTGGGTGCCGGCGGAGAACTTCTCGATGCGCTCCGACGCCGTGGCATCGTCGGACAGCACGATCGTGGGCTGCTCGCGCGTGATGCTGTGGAGGATCTTCGCGTACGCCCTGGCCACGGTCTGATCGGTCGCCAGCACGAGCCCGCCCGCGTCCGGCACGTGATGGCGGATCTCGGTGAGGCGACGGTCTGCGGCGGAGAGCACGGCCGGCATCCAGTCGCCCTCGGGGTCGAGGGCCGTGCGCCATGCCTGCGACGTGACGTCTTTCGTGTTGTCCTGACCGAGATGGGTCTCCAGCTCGTCGCCCGCGCTCGTGCGCCAGCGCATCTTGCCCGCGTACATGTGGAACAGGACCGGACGGACGACACCGTCGGCGAGAGCACGCCCATAGCCGTACGCGTAGTCGGTGCTGGACACGCGGGCACCCGTCTCGTCGGGCAGATACTCCACGAACGGGATCGGCGCGGTGTCGCTGCGGAACGGGGTACCCGAGAGCAGCAGCCGCCGCTTCGCCGGGCCGTACGCGTCGCGGATCGCATCGCCCCAGCTCAGCGCGTCGCCGCCGTGGTGCACCTCGTCGAGGATGACCAGGGTCTTCGCGTCTTCCGTGAGGTGGCGATGGATCGACGACTTCGCGGCGACCTGCGCATACGTGACGACGACGCCGTGATAGTGCCGCGCGGGGGCCCAGTGGCTGTTGCGGAACCGCGGGTCGAGCCGGATGTGCACCCGGGCCGCCGCATCGGCCCACTGCGTCTTCAGGTGCTCCGTCGGTGCCACCACGATCACCCGGTCGACCTCGCCCATCCGCATGAGCTCCACCGCGAGCGTCAGCGCGAACGTGGTCTTGCCGGCGCCCGGGGTCGCAGCGACGAGGAAGTCGCGCTGGTCGGCCTGGAAGTAGGCGTCGAGGGCCTCCTGCTGCCACGCGCGCAGCTTGCTCGCCGTTCCCCACGGGGCGCGCTGAGGGAAGGAGGGAGAGAGCATCGACTCCACGATAATCGCTGCCGGGGACACCACGGCATCCGCCGCGATCGCCGCGCGCGTCCGCCCCCGCGGAACCCCCGACGGGTAGGCTCGGTCACTGCGCAGCGGCCGACTGCCGCCCGCAAGCCCCCGCGAAGGAGAGCCGGATGAGCGACCAGGAATCGACCAGGAGCCCCTACGTCCCGAACGAGACTCCGCATCCGTGGCGACGGTTCGTCGCCATCGGCGACTCCTTCACCGAGGGCATCGGCGACCCCGACCCCGTGAACCCCGGCGCCCACCGCGGCTGGGCCGACCGCGTCGCCGAGGTCCTCGCACAGCAGGTCGACGACTTCGCGTACGCCAATCTCGCCGTGCGCGGCAAGCTAATCGCCCAGATCGTTGCCGACCAGGTGGAGCCGGCCGTGGCGCTGCGACCCGACCTGATCTCGATCTGCGCGGGTGGCAACGACGTCATCCGCCCCGGCACCGACCCGGACGCGATCGCCGCCCAGCTCGAGGACGCCGTGTCGCGCCTGTCGTCCACGGGCGCCGCCGTCATCCTGTTCACCGGGATCGACACCGGGTTCACCCCGGTGTTCCGACCCTTCCGCGGCAAGGTCGCGATCTACAACGAGAACGTGCGCGCGATCGCGGAGCGGCACGACTGCATCGTCGCCGACCAGTGGGCGCTCAAGGTCGTGCAGGACGCGCGATTCTTCGACGACGACCGTCTGCACTACAACGCGCTCGGGCATCACGAGGTGGCCCGCATGGTGCTGCGCGCCCTCAACGTCCCGAACGATCTGGAGGCCATGCAGCCCGAGCCGCTCCCCCTCCGTACGTGGCGGGCGGCCAGGGCCGAAGACCTGGGCTGGGCGCGGGAGCACCTCGTGCCGTGGGTGCTGCGGCGGCTGCGGCATCAGTCCTCGGGCGACAACATCGCCGCCAAGCGGCCGGAGCCCGGACCGGTGATCCTCCCCGGCCGCGACTGATCGGTCAGTTCTGCAGCGCCCACAGCGCGACGGCAGCGGCGGAGGCGACGTTGAGCGAGTCGACGCCGCCCGACATGGGGATCGTCACCACGGTGTCTGCCGCTGCCAGCGCCTCCCGCGACAGACCGTCCCCCTCCGAGCCCATCAGCAGGGCGACCCGCTCCGGGCGCTCCGCAGCGTAGACATCCAGCGGTACCGCGCCGTCGTCGAGGGCGAGAGCGGCGACGTCGAACCCCTGCGCGGTGAGGTCGCGCATCCCCGCACCCAGGTCGGCCATGCGGGTCCACGGCACCTGGAACACCGTTCCCATGCTCACCCGCACGCTCCGGCGGTACAGCGGATCGGCACAGCGCGCCGAGACCAGCACCGCGTCGGCCCCCAGCCCGGCGGCCGCCCGGAACGCGGCGCCCACGTTCGCATGGTCACCCAACCCCTCCAGCACCAGCACCAGCCGGGCCCCGCGGATCACGTCGGCGACCGGGGCGAGGGCGGGGCGCTGCATCGACGCGAGGGCTCCGCGGTGCACGGCGTAGCCCGTGACGCGTTCGGCCAGTTCGTCGGAAACGACCAGCACCGGGACCGGCAGCTCTCCGAGCACACGCGCCATCTCCTCGACCCGACGTTCGGCGACGAGCACGGAGCGCGGGCGGTGACCGGCCGCCACCGCGCGCTCGATCACCGTCGTCGTCTCCGCGATGTAGAGCCCCTCGGCCGGCTCGGTGACGGCCCGCAGCGCCGTATCCGTCAACCCGCGGTAGTCGTCGAGCCGCGGGTCGTCGAGGTCGGTCACGGACGTCAGGTGCATCCCTCCACTCTGCCAGCGCGAGACCGGCCCCGTCGCCGCGCCGTAGACTCGCACGGGGAGGTCCTGTGAGCGCGTCGAACACCGCCGAGTCATCGGCCACCCTCGGCAGGGTCGCCGACCTGCTCCGCGGCCGGCGCATCGCCTTCCTCACCGGAGCCGGGATCTCGACCGACTCGGGCATCCCCGCCTATCGCGGCGAAGGCGCGCGCACGCGCAGCGACCCCATGACGATCCAGACGTACCTCGGTGACGAGGCCGCCCGACGGCGGTACTGGGTGGGCGGGCACCTCGGCTGGCGCGCGTTCGCACAGGCCGCCCCCAACCCGGGACACCTGGCCGTCGCCGCGATGGAAACCGCCGGGACCGTGTCCGGTGTCATCACCCAGAACGTCGACGGCCTGCACCTGCGTGCCGGCAGCTCGCACGTGATCGAGGTCCACGGCACCATGCGCCGCGTCCTGTGCCTGCACTGCGGACAGGTGTTCGACCGACGCGACATCGCCGTGCAGATCGAGGAGCTCAACCCCTGGATCACCGTGCCCGAGAACGTGGCCCTCGCACCGGATGGCGATGTGCTGCCCGAGAGCACGGACGGCTTCGTGATCCCCGCGTGCACGGTGTGCGGCGGGATGCTCAAGCCCGACGTGGTGTTCTTCGGCGAGTACGTGCCCCAGGACCGATTCCGCGCGGCCGAATCCCTGCTGCGCTCCAGCACGGCCCTGATCGTCGCGGGCTCCTCCCTGGTCGTCAACTCCGGCGTGCGGCTCGTCGACCGCGCCCGACGCCGGGGGATCCCGCTCATCATCGTCAACCGCGAACCGACACGCGCCGATGCCTGGGCGGACGCCACGCTCGCCGCAGGCACCAGCGACGTCCTTCCCGCCCTCCAGGAGCTGCTGTAGTGACCCACCTCACCCTCATCCGCCACGGACAGACCGACTGGAACCTCGCGAGGCGCATCCAGGGCTCCACCGACATCCCCCTCAACGACACCGGGCGCGAGGACGCACGCTGGGCCGCCGAGAAGCTCGCCGGGACCGCGCACCACGCCGTGTACACGAGCCCGCTCTCCCGCGCCAGGGAGACCGCGGAGATCATCGCGCAGCGTCTCGGGCTCGACATCGCCGGTGTCGTCCCCGACCTGCGCGAGCGGGAGTTCGGCGAGGGCGAGGGACTCCTGGTCCCCGACTACATCTCGACGTACGGCGACTGGCACGCGGAGGTTCCCGGCGCCGAGTCGCTGCCCGACGTCGGGGTGAGGGCGATCGCGGCCCTGCACCGCATCGCCAGGGAGGCGCGACGGCGTTCGGCCCCGCAGGCGGAGTCGGTGCTCGTGGTCACGCACGGCGGAGTGATCCGCGCCGTGATCGATCACGTCTCCGGCGGCACGCTCCCCCGCGAGGGCACCGTGCTGGGCAACGGCTCGGCGCACCGCTTCGTCGCGGCACCGGGGTACCTGCGACTGCTCGACGAGTCGCCCGTGCTCTGACGCCCCGGCACTCCGGTCACGCGGTGGATGACGCGGCCTCAGCGGGCGCGGGAGACCACGAAGCGCGCGTGCCGGAGCACGGGCTCGTCCACCATGCGACCGTCGAACCGGAAGACACCGCGCTCCGTGGCGGCTGCCTCCAGCACGGCCCTCGCCCACGCGACGGTCTCGGCGTCGGGGCGGTAGGCCTCTCGCACGATGGACACCTGGCTCGGGTGGATGCACGCCGTGGCGCGGAAGCCGGATGCCGCAGCGTCGGTGGCCTCCTGCTGCAGCCCTTCCAGGTCGCCGATGTCGACGTGCACGGCATCGATGGCTGCCTTGCCGTGCGCGCCCGCCTCCAGCAGCACGCGCGAGCGGGCGTAGCGGGCGACGTCGCGGTAGAGGCCGGCCGCGGTCCGCGAGGACGTGCCGCCGAGTGAGGCGACCAGATCCTCCGCTCCCCACATCAGGGCGACCACCCGCGGGTGCGCCGCGATGTCGGGCGCCGCGTGGACGCCGCGCGCCGTCTCGCACAGCGCGATCAGGTCGTACGCGTCGCCGAGACGGTCGAGATCGGACGCGCTCTCGCTCTTCGCGACCATGACCGTCCGGAAGCCCGTCTCCGCCAGGGCCGCGAGGTCGGCGTCGAACTCGGCGGAGCTCGGCGCGTTCACCCGCACGATCACGCGCGCCGGGTCGAGCGCGGCCGATCGCACGTTCGCTCTGGCCTCGGCCTTCGCCGCCGGAAGCACCGCGTCCTCCAGGTCGAGGATGACCGCGTCGGCGCGGTCGAGCGCCTTCGCGAAGCGCTCCGGGCGATCCGCCGGGCAGAACAGCAGCGCGGGGCCGAGGTCGAAGCTCATGCGGACGCCTCCGGGCGGCAGCGGACCAGTACCGTGCGCGTGGCCGTGGCGACCACGGTGCCGTCCTGGTTCCGCCCCGTGTGCGCGAGTCGCACGACCCCCGTCCCCGGGCGGGAGGATGACAGGCGCTTCTCCTCCACGACGGTCTCCGTGGTGAGGGTGTCGCCCGCGAACAGCGGGTGCGGGAACGCGATGTCGCCCATGCCGAGCTGCGCCACGAGCGTGCCCTGCGTGAGCTGCGCCACCGAGGTCCCGACCATCGTGGACAGGGTCCACATCGAGTTGATCAGTCGCGCGTGGAACGGCTCGCTGGCGTCGGCGAAGGCGGCGTCGAGGTGCAGCGCCTGCGTGTTCATGGTGAGCGTCGTGAAGAGCACGTTGTCGGCCTCGGTCGCCGTGCGCCCCGGTCGATGCAGGTACCGCACGCCCGTGTCGAACTCCTCGAAGTACAGTCCGCGCTGCTCGATGTCGCGCATGCTCATCCCTCCACGCTACCCGGCGAGCCCCAGGGCCCTGGCGATCACCAGCAGCTGGACCTCCGTCGTGCCCTCGCCGATCTCGAGGATCTTGGAGTCGCGGTAGTGGCGTGCCACGGGGAACTCGTTCATGAAGCCGTTGCCGCCGAAGATCTGCGTCGCATCCCGCGCGTTGTCCATCGCGGCCTCTCCCGCCACGAGCTTCGCGATGGCCGCGGCCTCCGCGAACGGGGAGCCCGCGTCGCGCAACCGGGCGGCATGGTGCCACGCGAGTCGCGCGGTGTGCACACGCGCACGCATGCGGGCGAGCGTGAACTGGGCGTTCTGCCGGGTGCTGAGCGCGCTGCCGAAGATCGTGCGACTCTTCGCGTAGGCGACCGCCGCCTCCAGGCACCCCTCGGCCGCACCGGTGGAGAGGGCGGCGATCGCGATGCGACCCTCGTCGAGGATGCTCAGGAAGTTGCGGAACCCGCTGCCACGCGCCCCCAGCAGGTTGCCGGCGGGCACCCTCGCCCCGTCGAACGTGAGCGGGTGGGTGTCCGAGGCGTTCCAGCCGACCTTGTCGTAGGGCGGCTCGACCGTGAACCCCGGGGTGCCGTTGGGCACGATGATCGTCGAGATCTCCTTGCGTCCCTCGGTCGCGCCGGTCACGGCGGTCACCGTCACGAAGCGCGTGATCGGCGTGCCGGAGTTGGTGATGAACTGCTTGGACCCGTCGATCACCCAGTCGTCGCCGTCGAGCCGTGCGGTGGTTCGCGTGGCGCCGGCGTCGCTTCCCGCCTCCGGCTCCGTCAGCCCGAACCCGGCGAGAGCGCGTCCGGCGAGCAGGTCAGGCAGCAGTTCGCGCTTCTGCTCGTCCGAGCCGAACCGGTAGATCGGCATCGCGCCCAGGCTGACCCCCGCCTCCAACGTGATCGCGATCGACTGGTCGACCCGGCCCAGCGCCTCGATCGCGATGCCGAGCGCCATATAGTCGCCGCCCTGTCCCCCGTACTCCTCGGGGAAGGGAAGGCCGAACAGCCCGAGCTCGCCCATCTGCGCAACCACGTCCATCGAGAGCGTGTGCGTGCGGTCGGCCTCGTAGGACTGCGGGGCGACCACGGTGTCGGCGAACTCCCGCACCATCCCCGCGAGCTCGCGCTCCTCGTCGGTCAGGCTCTCGATCATCGGTCGTCCTCCATCGTCGTCACCCGGGCGACCGGTTGGTCGCGCCGTACCTGGTCGCCGGTCGCGACCAACAGGTGCACCACCCCGTCGTGCGGGGCGAGCACCTGGTGCTCCATCTTCATGGCCTCGATCGCGACGAGCGGCTCGCCGGCCGCGACGACCGCGCCGTCCGCGACGTGCACGGCCACCACGCTCCCCGGCATCGGGGCTCGTCCCTCCGGCTCGCTCGCGCGACCACCGTCGCCGGTCGCGGCCAGCCGACGCTGGAGGCGCGCGCGCCGATCCACGGGCAGAAGCCTCATGGTGGCCCCGTCTTCGACGACCCACACCGCCCCGTCGGCATCCACGGCCGCGCGCACCGTCGAACGTCCGGGATCGGCGTCGTGCAGCTCGACCACCGCGTCGTCATCGGTGAGCACGGTGAGGGGCGCGACCGGAGCGGGATCGGCGCCGAGCCGCCACCCGGCGAGTCGTCCCCACAGCGGGTCGGCGGCTCGCGGCGATGCCCCGACGGGCTGGAGAGCGGCGGCTGCAGCGGCGAGCTGCGATGCGGAGGGTCGGCTCGGCTCCAGCGGGAGCAGCGTCTCGATCAGCCCCGTGTCGAGGTCGCCCGCGACGACACGCTCGTCGTGCAGCAGCCGCCTCAGGAACCCTATGTTCGTGTCGACCCCCAGCACCACGGTGCGCGCCAGGGCGTCGTCCAGGCGGCGGAGGGCGGTCGCCCGGTCGTCGGCGTGAGCGATCACCTTCGCGATCATCGGATCGTAGTAGCCCGTCACCACGCTGCCCGTCTCGACAGCCGCGTCGACCCGGACCCCGTCCGGGGCCTCGAACAGCAGCACGGTCCCGGTGGACGGCAGGAAGCCGCGCTCCGGAGCCTCGGCGTACACGCGCGCCTCGACGGCATGACCCCGCCCGCGTGGCTCGACCTCGAGGGGACGACCGTCGGCGACCTGCAGCTGCAGCGCCACGAGGTCGAGCCCTGTCACCTCCTCCGTCACCGGGTGCTCGACCTGGAGGCGCGTGTTCATCTCGATGAAGAACACGTTCTCCGGGGCGTCCGCATCGACCAGGAACTCCACGGTGCCGGCCCCGACGTAGGCGACGCTCTCCGCCGCGCGCACCGCCGCCGTCAGGAGCCGGTCGCGCGTGTCCTCGGGGATGCCGGCCGACGGCGCCTCCTCGATGACCTTCTGATGCCGTCGCTGCAGCGTGCACTCGCGCTCGCCCAGCGCCACCACCCGGCCGTGTGCATCGCCGAAGACCTGCACCTCGATGTGCCGCGGCCGGGCGATGAGCCGTTCGAGGATGAGCGCGTCGTCGCCGAAGGCCGCGGCGGCGACCCGTCGCGCGGAGGACAGGGCGGGGCGCAGTGCGGCCGCGTCCGCGACGACCTCCATGCCCTTGCCGCCTCCGCCCGCGCTCGGCTTCACCAGGAGGGGGAACCCAACCGCGTCCGCCTCCTCCTCGATCTCCGCGTCGGACAGCCCACGTGCGTCGAACCCCGGCACGACCGGCACCCCGCTCCGCGCGACGTGCTCCCGCGCCCTGGCCTTGTCGCCCATGACCTGCAGCGCCGTCACGGAGGGGCCGACGAACACGATTCCGCTCTCGGCGCACGCCTCCGCCAGCCCGACGCTCTCGGACAGGAAGCCGTAGCCGGGGTGGATCGCCTGCGCGCCGGTGGCCCGCGCGGCCGCGACGACGGCATCGATGTCGAGATAGGACTCGGCCGCCGGAGCCGGCCCGATGCGGACCGCCACGTCGGCCTCGCGCACATGGGGTGCCCCCGCGTCGGCATCGCTGTAGACCGCGACACTGCGGATACCCAGAGCGCGGAGCGTGCGGATGATGCGTCGGGCGATCTCGCCGCGGTTCGCGACGAGGACGGTGGTGAACGAGAGAGAGGGTGACGAAGACATGGGGCTCACATCCGGAAGACGCCGAAGCGCGGTTCGGGCAGCGGGGTGCGGGAGACGACATCGAGCGCCAGCCCGAGCAGGTCGCGGGTCTGCGCGGGGTCGACGATGCCGTCGTCCCACAGGCGCGCCGTGGCGTAGTACGGCTCGCCCTGCCGCTCGTACTGCTCGCGGATCGGCTCCTCGAACGCCGCACGGTCGTCGGGCGCCCAGGTCTCACCGCGCGCGGCCAGCTGGTCTTCCTTCACCGTGGCCAGGACCGATGCGGCCTGAGCACCGCCCATGACCGAGATGCGGCTCGCCGGCCACGTCCACAGGAACCGCGGGGAGTAGGCGCGCCCGCACATCGAGTAGTTGCCCGCCCCGAACGACCCGCCGATGATCACGGTGAGCTTCGGGACACGGGTGGTCGCGACCGCGGTGACCATCTTGGCCCCGTCCTTCGCGATCCCTCCGGCCTCCGCGTCCGACCCGACCATGAAGCCGGTGATGTTCTGCAGGAACAGCAGCGGGATGCCGCGCTGGTCGCACAGCTCGATGAAGTGGGCGCCCTTGAGCGCCGACTCGCTGAACAGCACGCCGTTGTTCGCGACGATGCCGACCGGGTGTCCGTGGAGGCGCGCGAAGCCGGTGACGAGGGTGGTGCCGTATTCGGCCTTGAACTCCCGGAAGCTATCGCCGTCGACGAGCCGGTCGATCACGACGTGCACGTCGTAGGACGCGTTCACGTCCACCGGGACCACGTCGTACAGTGAGCCCGTCTCGGACGGCGGTCTGCTCTCGACGACCTCCCAGGCGGGCGAGGCGGGCGCGGGAAGCGTCGCGACGATGTCCCGCAGGATCTCCAGTGCGTGCTCGTCGTCTTCCGCGAGGTGGTCGACGACGCCGCTGCGCTTCGCGTGGAGCGCTCCACCCCCGAGCTCCTCCGCGGAGACGACCTCGCCGATCGCGGCTTTCACGAGCGGAGGTCCGCCCAGGAAGATGGTGCCCTGATCGCGCACGATCACCGTCTCGTCGCTCATCGCCGGGACATACGCTCCGCCGGCGGTGCACGACCCGAGCACGGCGGCGAGCTGCGGAACACCCGCGGCCGAGAGGCGCGCCTGGTGGAAGAAGATGCGCCCGAAGTGGTCGCGATCGGGGAAGACCTCGTCCTGTCGCGGCAGGAACGCCCCGCCCGAGTCGACGAGATACAGGCACGGGAGGCGGTTCTCGAGCGCGATCTCCTGTGCCCGCAGGTGCTTCTTGACCGTGAGCGGGTAGTAGGTGCCGCCCTTCACTGTCGCGTCGTTGCAGACGACCATGACGTGGCGGCCGTGGACGAGTCCGATACCCGCGATGACCCCGGCTCCCGGCGCCTCTCCCCCGTACAGGCCGTCCGCCGCCAGCGGAGCGATCTCCATGAAGGGGCTGCCCTCGTCGAGCACCCGCGCGACCCGGTCGCGCGGAAGCAGCTTGCCGCGCGCGACGTGACGTTCGCGCGACGCCTCCGGACCGCCGAGGGCGGCGGTCGCGATCCGAGCACGCAGCTCGTGCGCCAGATCTTCCTGGGTTGCCGGCATCGTGATGTCCTCCTCGACCCACGACCGCGCCACGGACTGCCCTGGCGCGGTGCACGCATTCTCGGTTAGTGTTCACTAACCCGATGATTCAGGTTAGCGAGGATTAACTGAGATGACAAGCCCGCTCACCGCCAGGGACCGTGCGAAAGCCGAACGGTCCGACGCGCTGCTGCACGCTGCCGCCCGGCTGTTCGCCGATCGCGGCTACACCGGCGTGAGCCTCGAGGAGATCGGTGCAGCGGTCGGAGTCTCCGGCCCCGCCGTCTACCGACACTTCGCGGGAAAACAGGCCCTGCTCGGCGCCGTGCTCGTCAAGGTCAGCCACGACCTGGTCGACGGGGGTGACCGCGTGGCGGTATCCGCCGCCGACCCTCAGGAGCGCATGCGCGCGCTCATCCGGTTCCACGTGGACTTCGCGCTCGGCAACGCCGAGGTCATCCAGGTGCAGGACCGCGACGTCGCGCATCTGGCCGACGCCGACCGCGCCGAGGTCCGCCGGCTCCAGCGTGCCTACATCGAGCTCTGGATGGACGCGCTCGCCGCGATCGATCCCCGCGACGACGTCGCCCGCGACGAACTCCGGCTGCGCGTCCAGGCGTGCTTCGGGCTGATCAACTCGACGCCCCACAGCACGCGAGCCGCGACGAGGCGGCACTCCGCCACCGCGACCGTACTGGTCACGATGGCGGAGGCGGCGCTGCGCGCCCTCATCTGAGCAGCATCGCCCTGCCGGGCTCCTCGAGCACGTCGGCCACGGCCTTCAGGAACGCGGCGCCCTCCGCGCCGTCCACAATCCGGTGGTCGAACGAGAGGCTCAGCGTCATCACCTGACGCAGCGCGATCTCTCCGGCGTGTTCCCACGGCTGCCGCCTGACCGCACCGACCGCGAGGATGCCCGACTGACCCGGCGGCAGGATCGGCGTCCCGGCATCCACGCCGAACACTCCGATGTTCGAGATCGAGAACGTGCCGCCGGACAGCTCCGCGGGCGACGTCTTGCCCGCGCGAGCCGTCTCTGCGAGCGCCGCGATGGCATCCGCGAGTTCCACCAGGGTCATCCGCTCCGCATCGCGGATCATCGGCACGATCAGGCCCCGCTCGGTCGCCGCGGCGATCCCGAGGTCGACGTAGCCGTACTGGACGATCTCGCCCGCCTCCTCATCCCACCGCGCGTTCAGGCCCGGCGCCCCGCCGAGGGCAAGGCACACCGCTTTCGCGACGACGGCGAGCGGACCGATCCGGTGGCCACTGAGTGCGCGATCCTCGCGCAGTCGTGCCAGCAGGTCCATCGTCGCGGTGACGTCGACCGTATGGAACACGGTGACGTGCGGCGCCGTGAACGCGCTCTGCACCATCGCCGCCGCGGTGTGCTTGCGCACCCCCCGGATCGGGATGCGGGTCTCGCGGTCGGGCTGGTGGCCGGTCGGACGAGCGGCACTCCCCGGCACGGGCGCGGGCGTGCGCGTCGCGTCCGAGCGGGCCGCGAGCCGCTCGGCGTACGCGTCGACATCCTGACGTGTGATCAGCCGGTCGCCGACCTCCGCCGCGACCAGCACCAGGTCGACGCCGAGGCGCTTCGCGTGCGCCCGCACGGGCGGCGTCGAGCGCGGCCGTTCGATCACGGTCTCCACGGACGCCGAGGGCGAGGCGTCGTGGGGAGCCGCCTCCAGGACCGCGGTGTCCGCCGCCGGACTCGCGCCACCGATCCGACGGGCACGCCGCGCGGGCCGGCCCGCCGTCGTGGGAGCAGCACCGTAGCCGACGAGGTTCGGCTGCGTCTTCTCGCTGCCTTCGGCCTCGGCACCCTCGATCGCGGGGGTCGGAGTCTGCGGTTCCTCACCGGCGACGTCGAAGGCGATGAGCGGTGCCCCCACCGCCACGGTCTCGCCCGCCTCGGCATGCAGGCTGGACACGGTGCCCTCGTAGGGCGAGGGCAGTTCCACCACGGCCTTCGCGGTCTCGACCTCGGCGAGGGTCTGGTTCAGCGCCACCTTCTCGCCGGGCGAGACGAGCCACTGCACGACCTCCGCCTCGGTGAGCCCTTCCCCCAGGTCGGGCAGACGGAACTCGGCGATCATGCGTCCGCTCCCGTCAGGCTGTTCGGGCGGTCCATCACACGATCGACAGCGTCGAGGATGCGGTCGAGGTCGGGCAGATGGTACTTCTCGAGCTTCGCGGGCGGATACGGCACGTCGCGTCCGGTCACGCGCAGCGGCGCGTGCTCGAGGTACTCGAAGCAGCGCTCGGTGATGCTGGCGATGACCTCGGCACCGAGCCCGGCTTCCCTGGAGGCTTCGTGCGCGACCACGACCCGGCCCGTCTTGCGCACCGAGGCGGCGACCGAGTCGTAGTCCACGGGCGAGAGCGAGCGGAGATCGACGACCTCCAACGACAGCCCCTCGTCTTCAGCGGCGTCGGCGGCCTGCAGCGCCGTCGTCACCATCGCACCGTAGGCGATCACCGTCGCGTCCGTGCCCGCACGGACCACGCGGGCGAGTCCCATCGGCGGCGCGTCGGCGAGCGGTGCCTCCAGGTCGACCTCGCCCTTGTGGTGGTAGAGGCGCTTGGGCTCGAAGAAGACGACGGGGTCGTCCGAGGCGATCGCCTGACGCAGGCTGCGGTACGCGTCCTCCGGGTTCGACACCGCGACGACGCGCAGCCCGGCGGTGTGCGCGAAGTAGGCCTCCGGCGACTCGGAGTGGTGCTCCGCGGCTCCGATGCCTCCGGCCCACGGGATGCGGATCGTGAGGGGCATCTTCACCCGGCCCTGAGTCCGATAGTGCAGCTTCGCCACCTGCGACACGATCTGATCGAATGCCGGGTACACGAAGCCGTCGAACTGGATCTCGACCACCGGGCGGTAGCCGCGGAACGCGAGCCCGACCGCCGTGCCGACGATGCCCGACTCGGCGAGCGGGGTGTCGATCACCCGCGCGGCGCCGAACTCGTCGAGCAGCCCATCGGTGATGCGGAACACCCCTCCGAGCTTGCCGATGTCCTCGCCGAGGAGCACGACCTTGTCGTCGTCGCGCATGGCCTGACGCAGTCCGGCGCCGAGGGCCTTGCCGAGCGTGAGCTGGGTCATGTCACACCTCGCTCTCGAACGACGCGAGATACGCGGCGTATTCGTCGCGCTGACGCTCCAGCCCCGTGTGCGGCTCGGCGTACACGCCGTCGAACACGGCCAGCGGCGGACGCGTGACCATTCCGAGACAGGCCGCCCGCATCTCCTTCGCCACCGCGTCAGCCGCCGCCTGCGTGTCCGCCACGTGGTCGTCGTCGAACTCCCCCACACTGCGCAGGTACGCCTCGAGCCGAGCGATCGGATCCCGCCGACGCCAGGCCTCCAGCTCCGCGTCGTCGCGGTACCGGGTGGGGTCGTCCGCGGTGGTGTGCGGGCCCATGCGGTAGGTCACGGCCTCGATGTACGCGGGTCCACGGCCGGAACGCGCATGGTCGAGGGCCCACCGCATCGCCGCCAGGCACGCGAGCACGTCGTTGCCGTCGACCCGCAGGCTGGGGATCCCGAATCCGGGCGCGCGTCCCGCGATCGGGTACTGGGACTGCACGGCGACCGGCTCCGAGATCGCCCAGTGGTTGTTCTGACAGACGAACACGACGGGGGCCTGGTACGAGGCGGCGAAGATCATCGCCTCGTTCACGTCACCCTGACTCGTCGCACCGTCCCCGAAATAGGTGACCGCCACTTCCGCCGCCTTCTCGTACTGGATCCCCAGTGCGTAGCCGACGGCGTGGAGCGTCTGCGCGCCGATGATGATCTGCAGCGGCGCGACACCGAGAGCCGCGGGGTCGTACGCCGCCCCCTCCTCCCCGCGCCACATGCGCACGTAATCGCCCGGCTGGGCGCCGCGCGCGTAGATCACGCCGGTCTCACGGTAGCTGGGGAACACGAAGTCGCGGGGGTCGAGAGCTCGGGCGGTGCCGATCTGCGTCGCCTCCTGGCCCTGACACGGCGCCCACAGTCCGAGCTGGCCCTGACGCTGCAGCGCCACGCCCTCCGCGTCGATGCGACGGAGTACGACCATGTCGCGGTGGAGCGCGCGGAGTTGCGCGGCGTCCACGTCCACGACGAACGGGTCGAGGCGCGGGTTCGGAACGCGGGACCCGTCCGGGGCGAGAAGGCGCTCCGAGAGTTCCAGATCCTGGGCGGTGTCTGCGATCGGTGTGGCCTGCGGTGACATCGTCGTCCTCCTCGTCCGGCGGCCCTCGTGGGGCTTCGCGCAACGGTGCCGGCGTCATCACCGGCATGGTCTGAGGGTACGTCTGCTCAACACCTCGCTCAAGCAATCGTCCACCACTTGAGCATGTTGCTCATTTTTCGCCAGTTCGGGCCTGCTAGGGTTTGGCACTATGCCTGGACTGGACCGAATCGATCTCGAGCTGCTCGCGTCGCTCGCCGACGATCCGCGGATCACGATCGTCGCGCTCGCGGAGAAGATGGGGCTGTCACGCAACACGATCCAAGCGCGGATGGCCCGCCTGGATCAGACCGGCGTCTTCCTCTCCTACGAGCGCGCCTTCTCCCCCGACGTCCTGGGCTTCCCGCTGCAGGCCTTCGTCAGCATCGGCGTACGCCAGACCGAGCTTCCCCGCATCATCACCGAACTCGCCCGCATCCCCGAGGTCGTGCAGGCGCACGGACTCAGCGGATCGACCGACCTCCTCGCCCGCGTCGCGTGCCGTGACGCCAGGCACCTGTTCGACACCGACGCGCGCATCCTGTCGATCGACGGGGTCGAGCGCACCGAGACCTCCCTGGCCATGGGCGAGGTGATCCCGTTCCGGGTGGCGGGGCTCATCGGCCTCGCGCGACGGGAATCCTCAGGAAGCGCCTGATCGCCCCGGCTGCTTCGACCGGGGTCTCGTAGTGGATCAGATGACCGACGTGGGCGATCTCGACGAGTTCCGCGTCGGCGAACAGGGTCGCCAGCCGCCGCTCCGCCTCGATGGGCGTGATGTCGTCGCGCTGCGCCGCGACCAGCATCGTCGGCACGTCGATGCGCGGCGCGAACTCGCGCACGTCGTGCGACACGCTCGCGACGAACGCATCGTGCAGCACGTCGCGGTCGGAGAACCGGGAGAAGTAGGTGTCGTGCTGATCGTGGATGAAGCGGCGCAGCCCCGGGTCGCGGGTCTTCGCCATCGTGATGCTCATCACGCGCACGATGACCCGGTTTCGCAGCACCGCGGTACCGAGCCGGTCGGGCAGCTTCGCGCCGAGGGCGTAGTAGAGCACCGCCAGCCGGGTCATCAGCCCCTTCGGCCCCTCCAGTGCCGGCGCGCCGATGGGGTTGAGGAGGATCAGGCGCGGCGTCGCGAGACCTCCCGCGACGGCGGCCGCCGCGACGATGGAGCCGAAGGAGTGGCCGAGGATCACCGCTCCCGGGGCGGTGGCTGCGACGAAGTCCGTCAACCACGCGGCGTACTCGTCGAGGTCGTGGCGCCGTCCGGGGAGCGGCGCGGTCTCCCCGAAGCCCGGGAGATCCGGGACCAGAACCCGCACCTCCGGAAGGTACGCGAGCACCGGCTCGAGGCCGTGGTGCTCGCCGCGGAACCCGTGCACGGCGACGATGGTCGTGTCGGCGTCGCGCGGACCGTACTCCCAGTACGCCGTGACACCGCCGCGGACGGCGACCTCGTGGCGCTCCTCGGGGAGGGTGCTCAGGCGGTCCGCGTAGGGGGAAGGCACGGTCATACCCCGAGTCTACGAGCGACCGACGCCACCCTCTGCCTCGGTGTCAGCATGATGGGTTATCGTCCCAAGTGGCCTTCCTCTTCGGGTCGGTCACGCAACGAGGAGCCGAAGGTGCAGTTCACATCCAGGGATGTCGCGCAGGTGGAGCCCACCTGGAAGCAGTTCGTGCCGTCCGCCACGCTTGAGGACGTCGACCCCCATCGCTTCCGCTTCGATTGGCGTTCGATGGAGCTCGGGGCCACCACGGTCCTCCGTTACGACCTGGCCGCACAGGTGCACGCCAGAACGCAGCCGGACGATCAACTGCTGGTGTGCCGTGTCGACTCTCCGGACGCGCAGGTGTGGTCGCATCGCCAACCGCTCGACGCGGGTGTGCCGTGGCTCACCGACGGCACCCAGGTGGACGCGACGTGGGAGCACGGAGCCCGCGTGCGCGCCCTCGTTTTCGATCGGTCGGCCGCCCAGGCCACGATGCGTCAGGTGACGGGAGACGACCGGGTGGAGCTCAAAGCCACCGGGCTCTCGCCCCATTCCCGCGCCGACGCCGACCGGTGGGGGGCGATGTTCACCTACCTCGAGAGCACGCTCGTCGAAGGCGAGCCCGTCGACCCGCTGGTCGGGAAGGAGTTCGAGCGCCACGCGCTGATGCTCACGATGACGAGCTTCTCGACGACGTTCAGCGATGCGTTGCGGCGTCCGAGCCAGCGGTCGGGCGCCCCTGCGTCGGTGCGGCGCGCCCTCGCGTACATCGACGACAACGCCCATCTCCCGATCACGATCGATGACGTGGCAGCCGCCGCGTACATGTCCACGCGGGGACTTCAGTACGCCTTCCGTCGGGCGCTCGACATCACCCCCACCGAGGCACTGCGTCGGGCCCGCCTCGACGGAGCCCATAGAGACCTGCTGGCCCGCAACGGGGCCTCCGTGGCGACGATCGCGCGGCGGTGGGGGTTCAGCAACTCCTCGCGCTTCGCCGCGGCCTATCGTGAGGCGTACTCCATGCCGCCGACGTTGCCCCGGACCTGACACCGCGCGCACACTTGTTTCGTGCGTGACGGCGAGTTGCGCGCCCTCTCGGGCTCTATCGGCTGAGCCGATTAGAGTCCGAAGTATCCGGATCACCCCGTCCGGCCCCCAGCATGTTTCGAGGAGCCCCCATGAACACCGCAGTCCTCTGCAGCACCAAGGTCGGTTGACGATGGGAAGCCTCTACTACGGAGACACTCAGACCCCGATCCAGATCGACGACAGGGCGCTCGCCCACCTCAAGGTCGTCATCGCCACCAAGCTTCGTCGCAATGAGAGCTTCACGCTCTCCTGGCGGCACCCCGAGGGCGACGCACCCGGCCGTTCCACGCTGTGGCTGCATCCCTCCATCCCGCTGCGCTTCGTGTTCGACGCTCCCGAGCCGCCGGAACTGAGTCGACGGTGGATCGAGGAGCTCGCGCATTCGGCGAACTCGAGCGGCGGCATCACCCTCGTCGAGGAGCATCTCGAGGGCGCCGACCTCAGCTGACACGCAGACGGCTCGCGGGGCCCAGGGTCCCCGCGAGCCGTCCGTGTCGCTCAGAGTCCGTCGTCGGAACTCGAGCTCACCGACCGTCGGGTGGTAGGTTCCCCCGTGGCGGGATCGACATACGTGCGCGAGACGGTCTCGGTCCGACGGCGACGTGCCAGGAGCACGATGCCGATCAAGAAGACGACGACTCCGGCTCCCATGAGGATGTATCCGACCATGTCGAGATTCACCCAGGTCACCTCGACGTTCACCGCGAAGACGAGGATCGCCCCGATCACGAAGAGCACGATTCCAGTGCCGATGCTCATGTTGCCTCCCGTTCAGCGGCGGACGCCGCACAGAAAGAGGCTGGCGCGTCCGGACGGCCGACAGGAGGGGCTTGACACGGCCCTCTCCTGTCGTTCTGGTCTCCGGAGGCCCCGGTGAACCGGCGTCCTCGACCGCTCGCTGCTCACGCCGCCGACGCGTCCGCTGGATGGCGCATCCAGGTGTCGGGGCCGAACACCTCGTAGTCGATCCGCTCCGCGGGCACGCCGCGCCCGAGCAGTGACGCGCGCATGTCGCGCATGAAGCCGAGGGGTCCGCACAGGAGCACCCGCGCCCCGGCGGGAAGCTCGACATCCGTCAGGTCCATCCGCCCGGCGCGCACGCCGTCGAGGACAGGAGCGTCCGTCGGGGCCGACGAGTACCAGCGCACCGCCGTCGCATCCTCCAGGCCGCTGAGGTACTCCTGCACGGGGCCGACGAGCGCGTGCGACGACGGTGTGCGATCGGCATGGAAGAGCCGCACAGTGCGCTCGGGCTGCGTGCGTCGAACGCCGTCCAGCATCGCCGCGACCGGGGTGATGCCGATCCCTGCCGAGACCAGCACCAGCGGGTCGTGCGACTCATCGAGGACGACGTCACCGGCGGGCTGTGAGACGTCGAGGATCGTGCCGGGCATCGCGTTGTCATGCAGCCACGCGGACACCTGGCCGTCGGGCGTACCATCGATCCCGCGCACCCGTTTCACGGTCACCCGCAGTGCTCCGCCCCCGGGCGCAGACGACAGCGTGTACTGACGCGGCTGCCGTGAGCCATCCGGCAGATCCACGGCGACGGCCACGTACTGCCCCGCGCGGTGATCGGCGACCGCACCGTCGAGGGGTTCGAGCACGAGGGTGACCACGTCGTCGGCCTCCGCGATCCGCTCGACCACGCGGTGCTTGCGCCACGGGTGTTCGGGGTCGGTGCCGGCCAACGCATACAGTCGAGCCTCTTCCGCGATGAGTGAGCACCCGAACAGCCAGTACACCTCGTCCCAGGCAGCACGGACCTCCGGGGTCACCACGTCGCCCAGCACGATCCCCACGGCGTCGAGCAGATGGTGTCCGACGATCGTGTACTGACGCGCGCGGATACCGAGCGAGACGTGCTTGTGAGCGATGCGCCGCATCACGGGCGTGAAATCGGGCGCCTCGGGATCGATCAGGGACACGGCAAATGCAACGACCGAGGCGGCGAGTGCCCTCGGCTGCTCACCGTGCGCCTGGTGCGCCCGGTTGAAGACCCGGAGAAGCTCGGGGTGCGCCGCGAACATCCGCGGATAGAACAGTCGAGTAATCTCCTCGGCGTGCTCGGCGACCACACCGGCGGTGGCGCGAACGACGGTCTCGGATTCTGGTGAGAGCTGCATGACTTCCCTTCGGAGTGCGGAAGCTCTCAGCCTCCTCATCCGGTGCGCCGCATGGCGGCATGGATCCCGTGCAAATCCGAGTCGTAGGGCGGGCGGGACTTGAACCCGCGATCGTTGGGTTATGAGCCCACTGCCTTAACCAGCTTGGCCACCGCCCCCTGCCCTCCGAGACTACCGCCCGTCCGAACCGCTCTCCTCCCCGGACGCGTCGGCGTGCGCCGCACCACGATGGGTCTCGACGTGTGCGCGATAGATCCGAGCGTTCTCCCGTAACCCGGCACGCTCCTCGTCGCTCAGCGCGCGACGAACGCGGGCCGGGACGCCTGCCACCAGCGAGCCGTCCGGCACCTCCGCGTCGCCGAGTACGAGCGCGCCGCCGGCGATGAGGCACTCCGAGCCGATACGGGCGCCTGACAGCACCACGGCTCCCATTCCGATGAGCGAACCGTCGCCGATCCGACAGCCGTGCACGACGGCGTTGTGCCCGATCGAGACATCGTCTCCGATCTCGACCCGGTGTCCGCTGTCGACATGGATCGACACGTTGTCCTGTGCGTTGCTGCCGGCGCCCATCGTGATCGCAGCGGAGTCCGCTCGGAGGACCGCGTTGTACCAGACGCTGGACCCTTCCCCGATGGTCACCTCCCCGATCACCCTGGCGCCCGCGGCGAGGAACACCGAGTCGTCGAGATCGGGAGTGCGGCCTGGCAGAGACAGGATGGTCGCGTCGTCGCTCATGCAGCGACTCTAGCCGTCGCCCGTCCCGCGCCGATTCGCGGCGGTAAGCGATGCCTCATCTTGCTTGCGGAACATTTTCAGCTGAGTAGCGTTGTTCCCATCAGACACGAGAACCTCCCGGAGGAGCACAAGATGAGCAAGGCACAGACCGTTTCCCCCACCGCCATCGACCCCACCGTCGCCGCCGGCGCCGCGCAGTTCCTCTCCCCCGTCGTCCTCGGCCTTCAGGCCCTGACCATCAACGGCAAGCAGGCGCACTGGCACGTGCGCGGGGCGAACTTCGTCGGCGTCCACGAACTCCTCGACACCATCGTCGCCCACGCCGGCGACTTCGCCGACACCGCCGCCGAGCGGATCGTCGCCCTCGGACTCCCGATCGACGCGCGCGTCTCGGCCGTCGCAGAGAAAGCCGGTTCGACGTCGGTCGCCGCCGGCTTCGCCCAGTCGGATGAACTCATCCGCGCGGTCATCGCCGATATCGACGCCATCCTCGTCGACGTCAAGGCGGCCGTCGAGGGCCTCGACGAGGTCGACCTGACCAGCCAGGACGTCGCGATCGAGATCCAGCGCGGACTGGAGAAGGACCGCTGGTTCCTCGTGTCGCACATCGCGGCCTGACCAGTCAGCACCTTCGGAGAGGGCGGCCCCGGGATCCCGGGGCCGCCCTCTCGGCGTGCGCGAGGCTCAGCCGACGTGGGTCACGCGGCCCGCGAGAAGGGTGGCGGCCACGGGCATCGCGCGCAACGCGGCGGCATCTGCGGTGCGCGGATCCGCGGACGTGAGCGCGATATCGGCGATCTCCCCGGGGCGGAGCGTGGAGCGCACGCTGGCGCTCAACGCCTGGTCGACCGTGAGGCGTTCCTCCGGGTGCCACGATTCCCGCTCATCATCCGTGCGCCAGACCGCCGCCGACAGAGCCTGCCACGGGTCGAGGGGCGCCACCGGGGCGTCGGAACCGAACCGCACCTCGGCACCGGCGGCGAACAGAGACGACAGCGGGTAACCGAGAGAGGTCTGCCCTGCCCAGTGGTGCTCGACGAAGTCACGGTCGTCGACGGCGTGCTGCGGCTGCACGCTGGCGATCACACCGAGGCGCGCGAACCGCGCCAGGTCGGCATGACGCACGAGCTGGGCGTGCTCCAGGGAACCGGTCGCCCCGGTGACCAGGAAGGCGTCGAGGGCGGACGTGACAGCGCGGTCGCCGATGGCGTGCACGGCCGCCGTGATGCCCGCGCCGGTCGCGGTGGTCAGCAGGGCGACGAGCTCATCGCCCGGTACCGTCAGGACCCCGTAGTTGCCGGGGTCGTCCGGATAGGCGTGAGAGCACGCGGCGGTGCGGGTTCCCAGCGACCCGTCCGTGATGATCTTGAGCGAGCCGACACGGATCAGACCGCGCGCCTCGGCGGGAGTGTCCGGTTCCTCGTGCGGCTCGCCGCTACGCAGCCCTTCGGTCACGGCACGATCGAGGTCTGCGGGATAGAACGCGAACTCCACGCGGTGCGAGGCGAAGCCCGCACGGACGCGGCGCGGCCAGGCAGCGGCGTTCCACGCCATGTCGAAATCGACCAGTCCGGTGACGCCTCGCGCCGCTGCGGCCTCACCGGCGCGGAGCACGGCCTCGTCGCTGTGCGCCGGGTCGACCGCGTTGAGGCGGCGCGAGATCTCGAAGGCGTCCTCCTCGCGCAGGACCCCGTCGTCAGCACGGAAGCCTTCGCGGGCGAGAGCAGCGGTGTTCAGCCACACGCTGTGCACGTCGGCGTTGATGAGGTAGGTGGGCGCCGCTCCCGTCGTCGCGTCCAGCAGCTCCAGGCTCGGCCGATCCGGCCACAGGGCGTCGCGGAATCCCGTACCGACGCGGCGTCCGTCGGGGAGCGTCGGCGCCTCACCCATCCGCAGCGCGGCTTCCGCCGCCGAGGTCGTGTCATGCAACGGGACCCGCTCCGCCGCCAGCGCCCACTGGACCGTGTGCACGTGGTTGTCCCACAAGCCGGGGACCGCCCAGAGACCATCGGCTTCGAGCACCTGTCCACGCGGTCGCAGGGCGCCGGTCGGCGCGATGTCGACGATGACGCCGCCGTCGAGGTGAAGGTCCACCGGCTCGTCGTCGATGAGGAACTCCCGGCCGGGACCGGCCAGACGAACGGCGCGCACCGTCCCGACGGTGTCGTTCCGCGCCGTCATGCCCGGTTCCCCTCGCGCGCCACCTGAGCGCGCCGCATCTCCGCCGCCAGAGGACGGTTGGTGTACGGGCCTTCGCTCTCGAGTGCCGCGATCACCGACTCGATCGTCTCGACGGGCTTGTTCTGGCTGAGCTTGCGCTTTGCGACGACGCGCGCGGGGGTGAGGCGGAATCCCACTGTCCCTGCGGCGAGCCGTTCCACGAACGCGGCGTCGTTGGGACGCTGCCACATCAGCCGCGGCTCGGGCATGCCGTTCTCGAACCGCTCCACGAGGCGGTCGAGCACCCGCAGATTCTCGTCCGGTGTCAGGATCTCGGGTGTGCCCGCCAGGTGCACGGCGGTGTAGTTCCATGTGGGCACCGCGGGGACATCGCCGTACCAGCCGGGCGACACGTAGCCGTGCGGGCCCTGGAAGACCACCAGCAGTTCCCGCTCCCCCAGCCCGTGGATGAGGTCGTCGGGACGCCCGACGTGCGCCACGATCGTCAGGTCGTCGCGGTCGTCGTCGAGCAGCACGGCATAGTGCGAGGCGACGAGCCCGTCGTCGGTCGAACTCACGATGGTGGCCCAGGGGTTGGCCTCGATCACGCGCCGGATCTCGGTCACGTCGGCGAGCGTGAAGCTCGGATTCTGTCGCATGGATTCAGCCTAGGGGCGCCCGCACACGCCAGCGCGGACTCACGCCTGGCAGCGGGGGCACCAGTAGAGCTTGCGCGCGCCGATCTCCTCGAGCGCGATCTCGGTGCCGCAGACCCGGCACGGGAGTCCGGCGCGGTGGTACACCCAATGCCGGTCGTCGCGGCTCGCCATCGCAGCACGGTACTCGTCGGGCGACAGGTCGTCCATCGTCATCATCTGACCCGTCTCGACACCGATCGCCAGCAGGCGCACCCAGTCGTGCCAGAGGGCGCGCACCACATCCTCCGGCACGTCTCGTCCGGGCGTGTGCGGATTGAGCCGCTGCCGGTAGAGCATCTCCGCGCGATACACATTGCCGATGCCGCTCACCACCGCCTGGTCCATCAGCAGCAGCGCGATGGGCGTCGACTTCTTGCGCACCGCACGGACGAAGCGCTCCTCGTTCTCGGCCGGATCACCGACGAGCGGATCCGGACCGAGCTTGGCGACCGTCGCGAGCATCTCCTCGGGCGTCTGCAGAACGCACGCCGTAGGGCCGCGCAGGTCGGCGGCCGTGATGTCGGTCATGAGCCGCAGACGCACCTGCCCCACCACGGGCGGCGGCCATTCCACCCCCTCGTCCGCGAGACCCTTCGTCTGCTCGGACATGCGCACGTGCACCCGCGTGCGTCGCGGGGCGCCGATCGAGGCGAGAGAGTTCTCTCCGGCGTCGTCCAGGATCGGGTCTTCCAGCACGGTGCCTCGCTGGTTCGTCTGACCCATACGTCCATTCGCAGACGCGATCGTGGGGTCGACGAGGATCTCGCCAGCGAAGTCCCAGGCACCGTAGAGCCCCAGGTGCACGCGAAGCCACAGGTCGCCCTCGGTCTCCAGGAACATCTGCTTGCCGACCGCCTGCACGCTCGTCGCCGTGCGCCCGTCGAGGATCGCCGCCCCCTCGGCGAAGCGTCCCTGGGGGCTGGAGGCGCGGAGCACCTTGCCGACGAAGTTGCGGTCGAACTGCCGGGCGATGCGGTGGACGGAGTGACCCTCGGGCATGTCAGCCCCGCGGATCCGGGAGCAGCGAGCCGTCGCGCTCGAAGTCGGCGATCTGTCCGATGCGGCGCACATGACGCTCGTCGCCCGAGAACGGGGTCGAGATGAACCGGTCGATGAAGGAGGTCACCTCGTCGTACGTGTGCTGCCGCGCGCCGATGGAGATCACGTTGGCGTCGTTGTGCTCCCGTGCGAGCTCGGCCGTGGCGAGGTTCCACACCAGGGCCGCGCGGACACCGCGCACCTTGTTCGCCGCGATCTGCTCGCCGTTGCCG
This sequence comes from Microbacterium sp. K41, assembly GCF_004794395.1. Classification (NCBI taxonomy): domain Bacteria; kingdom Bacillati; phylum Actinomycetota; class Actinomycetes; order Micrococcales; family Microbacteriaceae; genus Microbacterium; species Microbacterium sp. K41. The sequence continues at coordinate 51,589 of NZ_SSDO01000328.1, forward strand.
GATCCGCCGAACACGACACCCAGCGCCTCGACGCCCGCCTCCTGATCGGCGACCACCGCCCGAGCAGCCCGGATGCAGAACGCCGGGTAGTCGTCGAGCGCGTCGTACTCCACCGGACCGTGGTCGACGACCTCGTGCCCCGCCGCCCGCAGGTGCTCCTGCAGCTGCGTGGAGAAATCGAGTCCAGCGTGATCGGTGGCGATGTGGATGCGCATGGCTTCCATCCTAGAAGCCGCCGCCGACACCCGTTCCGGTCACGGGGCGACGCCGGCGGCCGCCGGCTTGAACCCCGCCCTGACGTTCTCGCAGCAGCCGGGCCGGCAGACGTCGAAGCCGCCGGGGAGCGACGTGACGTGAGCGCGCTCCTCGTTCGGACGCCCCTGCAGCCGCTCCTCGATCAGGTCGACGATCCCCTCGACGAACGTCGGCAACACGCCAGGCGTCGGCGTGCGCGTGAACGCGAGTCCCGCGTCTTCCGCCGCCTCCGCCGCCTCGGTGTCGAGATCCCAGAGCACCTCCATGTGGTCGCTCATGAATCCCACCGGCACGACCGCGACCGCGCGCCGCCCTCGCGCGGGAAGCTCACCGATCACGTCGCACACGTCCGGCTCGAGCCACGGCTGCGACGCGGGCCCCGAGCGCGACTGGTAGACGAGCTCCCAGGCCACGTCGGCCGCCGCCGGCACGGACTGCCGTACCCGGTCCATCACCCAGGCCGCGACGGCCAGGTGCTGCGCGGCATAGGCGCCGCCCTCGCCCCAGTCGATGTCGCGGGCGCCGGAACGCTCGGCGTCGGCCGTCGGGATGCTGTGCGTTGAGAACAGGATCTGGATGTCCGGCGCGGCGATGCCCTGCGTCAGGAAGCCCTCGATGGCCTCCCGCACTCCCGACTCGAAGGCCTCGACGAAACCCGGGTGGTCATAGAACGGGCGGATCTTGTCGATCGTGACGGTCTCCCCGAGGCCGGTCTCCTCCAGCACGCGCGCGAAGTCCTCGCGGTACTGGCGGCAGCTGGAGAACGAGCTGTAGGCGCTCGTGGCGAACGCGAGCAGCGTGGTGTGCCCGTTGCGCGCCGCCTCGGGCACGACCTCCTCGAGGTAGGGGGCCCAGTTGCGGTTGCCCCAGTACACGGGCAGCTCGATGCCGCGCGCGACGAGCGCCTGCTCGAGCGCCTCCTTGAGCACGCGGTTCTGCCCGTTGATGGGGCTCACGCCGCCGAAGTGACGATAGTGGTGCGCGACCTCCTCCAACCGCTCGTCGGGGATGCCGCGGCCGCGCGTCACGTTGCGGAGGAACGGGATCACGTCCTCCTGACCCTCCGGGCCACCGAAGCCGGCGAGGAGGATCGCATCGTACGCGACGGGCGTGGTCACGAAGGGCGCACCGCTGGCGGCGGCAGGCGAGGCAAAGGGGACGACATTCGGCTCGATCGCAGTCACCCCTCCATCCTCCCACCTCGTCGAGGCACCGGTGTCCGCCCGCCGCCGGGAGAATGCGCACAGAGCGTGAGCCCGCCTCGCGCACTGGCGTAGGCTGTCATGGTTGCCGTCGGCGCCAACTGCGCCGACCCCGGTGACATCCCCTCACCCCTGGGAGTACAGCTGTGCCTGGAGAGAACCTCACCCGAATCGAAGCGCAGGAGCGCCGCGATGTCATCGACACGCACTCCTATGAGGTCGCCCTCGATCTGACGAAGGGCGCCGAGGTCTTCGGTTCCCGCAGCGTCGTGCGCTTCTCCGCGACGCCCGACGGTTTCACCTTCATCGATCTGATCGCCCGCGACGTGCGCGAGATCTCTCTCAACGGCGAGCAGCTCGACCCGCAGGAGGTCTTCGCCGACTCTCGCATCGCGCTGTCCGGGTTGCAGGCCGAGAACGTGCTCGTCGTCGACGCGGACTGCCTCTACACCAACACCGGCGAGGGCCTGCACCGATTCGTCGACCCCGTCGACGGCGAGGTCTACCTGTACTCGCAGTTCGAGGTGCCGGACTCGCGCCGCGTCTTCGCGGTCTTCGAGCAGCCCGACCTCAAGGCGACGTTCCAGTTCACGGTCACGGCGCCCGCGGCGTGGAAGGTCGTGTCGAACTCCCCCACGCCCGAGCCCATCGTGCACGACGATGACGTCACCGCCACCTGGGGCTTCGAGCCGACGCCGCGCATCTCCTCGTACATCACCGCCCTCGTCGCGGGACCCTACGAGTCCACGTTCTCCGAGCTCACCAGCGCCTCCGGCCGCGTGATCCCGCTCGGCGTCTACGGCCGCAAGAGCCTGTGGCAGCACCTCGACGCCGACTACATCTTCGACAAGACCCGTGAGGGCTTCGCGTACTTCGAATCGAAGTTCGGCGTCCCCTACCCGTTCGCGAAGTACGACCAGCTGTTCGTGCCCGAGTTCAACGCCGGGGCGATGGAGAACGCGGGTGCGGTCACGTTCACCGAGACCTACGTCTTCCGCAGCAAGGTCACCGACGCCGTCAAGGAGCGCCGGGTCGTCACGATCCTGCACGAGCTCGCGCACATGTGGTTCGGCGACCTGGTCACGATGAAGTGGTGGAACGACCTGTGGCTCAACGAGTCGTTCGCGGAGTGGGCCTCCACCATCGCGACGGCCGAGGCCACCGAATGGACCGAGGCCTGGACCACGTTCAACGCGATGGAGAAGACCTGGGCCTATCGCCAGGATCAGCTCCCGTCCACGCACCCGATCGTCGCGGAGATCAACGACCTGGAAGACGTGCAGGTCAACTTCGACGGCATCACCTACGCCAAGGGCGGCTCGGTGCTGAAGCAGCTCGCCGCGTGGGTCGGCATCGAGGCGTTCTTCGCCGGGGTGTCGCAGTACTTCCAGAAGCACTCGTGGGGCAACACCGAGCTCAGCGACCTGCTGTCGGAGCTCGAGGCCACGAGTGGACGCGACCTGGGCACCTGGTCGAAGAAGTGGCTGGAGACGGCCGGCGTCAACACGCTCGAGCCCGTGGTGGCCGAGGGCGACGACGGCAAGATCTCGCGTTTCGCGATCACTCAGACCGCCCCGGCGGACTACCCGACCATCCGTCCGCACCGCCTGGGCATCGGCTTTTACTCGCTGCAGGACGGCACGCTCACGCGCGTCCACCACGTCGAGGTCGATGTCGACGGCGACCGCACCGAGGTCCCCGAACTGCAGGGCCTCGCGCGCCCCGACCTGATCCTGCTGAACGACGACGACCTCGCCTACGCCAAGATCCGTCTCGACGAGAAGTCGCTGGCGACGGCGATCGCACACCTCGCCGACATCCACGACCCGCTTGCGCGCTCCCTCGTGTGGGGCGCCGCCTGGGACCAGACGCGCGACGCGGAGACGGCGGCCTCGGACTACATCGACCTCGTGCTGGGCAACATCGGCCGCGAGACCGAGTCGACCACGGTCCGCACGACGCTCGCCCAGCTGCGCACGGCGGCCACGCTGTACGTGCGACCCGAGGAGCGCCAGGCGGCGCGACTCAAGGTCGCGGACGGCCTGTGGGCCCTCGCCGAAGCCGCAGAAGCGGGCAGCGACAGCCAGCTCCAGTTCGTTACGGCGTTCGCGAACGCCCTGGTCACCCCTGAGCACGCCGGCATCGTCGGGCGCCTGCGCTCCGGCGAGGAGACCCTCCCCGGTCTCGAGATCGACGCCGACCTGAACTGGCAGCTGCTCGTCGGACTCGCGACCATCGGAGCGACGGACGCCGCGACGATCGACGCCGCTCTCGCCGCCGACAACACCGCCAAGGGCGCGGAGTTCGCCGCGCAGGCACGAGCCGCTCTTCCCGACGCCGCCTCGAAGCAGGCCGCGTGGGCCTCTCTGATCGAGCGGGATGACGCGCCGAACACGATCGTCCGGTCGGCAGCCCTCGGCTTCGTGCACCCCGCAGGCGCCGAGGTGCTCGGCGAGTTCGTGCCGAAGTACTTCGACATGCTGCTGCCGGTGTGGGAGTCGCGGACCTACCAGATCGCCCAGTACCTCATCGTCGGACTGTTCCCCACGGCGCTGGCCGACGTGGCGCTGCGCGACGCGACGCGCTCGTGGCTGTCCTCGCACCAGGACGCTCCGCCGGCACTCCGTCGCCTCGTGCTGGAGAACCTCGCCGACGTCGAGCGCGCGCTGGCGGCGCAGTCCCGCGACGCCGAGGACTGATCGGCGCCACCCTCCGTCCGGGCCTCTGCCGCCGCGCTTCCAGCCGGGGCAGAGGCCCGCTCGGTAAACTCGGCACCGATGATCCTCCCCCTCGAGACCACGCCAGACCCCACCCCCACCCCGCTTCCCGACTGGGTCCAGGATCTGCTGACCCTGCTCGGACACATCGGCGGCAAAGCGCTCGTCGTCGCGATCATCATCGCCTCCTGCGTGGTGATCGCTTTCGTGCTGCGGGGCGTGATCAGGCGCGTCGTGCACCGGATCGTGGACAGCGCGAAGAACAAGGCGTCGGTCGACGACACCCAGGCGCTCGAACGCTCTCCGCTCGCCGATATGCGTCTGGTCCAGCGCACGAGGACCCTGGGCACGATCCTCCAGAACATCGTCAACGTGATGCTGGTGGTCATCGCGATCGTGCTGGTCGTGAACGCTCTCAGTCCCAGCCTGCTCGGGTCGCTCACGCTGCTGACCGCCGCCGTGGGTGCTGGTCTCGGTTTCGGCGCCCAGAACATCGTCAAAGATGTGCTCAACGGGATGTTCCTCGTCGCGGAGGACCAGATCGGCATCGGTGACGTGGTCGACCTTGGTCTGGCGAGCGGCGTGGTCGAGTACGTGAGCGTGCGCATTACCCAGGTCCGCGACGTGAACGGCACGCTCTGGTACGTCCGCAACGGCGAGGTCACGCGCATCGGCAACATGTCGCAGGGCTGGGCGCGCGCGATCGTCGACACCGGCGTCGCGCCGGACGCCGACCTCGACCAGGTCGAGCACATCATGCTCGAGACGGCACAGGGCCTCGCGAAGGACCCCAAGTGGCGGACGCGCATCGTCGAGAAGCCCGAGCTGTGGGGCCTGGAATCCATCGACGGCGACGCCCTTGTGGTCCGCGTCGTGATCAAGACCAGGGCGAACGCCAGAGACGACGTCGCACAGGAGCTGCGGCGCCGGCTGCGGGCCGCTCTGCTGGAGAGGGCGATCGCGGTACCGCGCATGTCCGATGTCGTGCCGACGGGGCTCGAAGGCGCACGGCGCGTACGCGGGGCGAACCCGCCGAAGACCCGGCCGAACGCCGTCACGGGCGTGCCGGTCATCCCGGACCGCGGCATCTGGCGCCGCAAGAAGCCGTCGACCGAGGGGAATGGCGACAGATGACGTTCTACGACGAGGTCGGGGGCGCAGAGACGTTCCGGAAGATCGTCTCCGTGTTCTACCGCGAGGTCGCCCTCGATCCGGTGCTCAAGCCGATGTATCCCGAGGAGGATCTGGGTCCCGCCGAGGACCGCCTGCGGATGTTCCTGGAACAGTACTGGGGCGGTCCGACCACGTACGGCGAGACCCGCGGACACCCGCGCCTGCGCATGCGTCACATGCCGTTCCACATCGACCCCGACGCGCGTGATCGTTGGCTTCGTCACATGCGCACCGCCGTCGACGAGGCTCGATTGTCTCCGCTGCACGAATCCACGCTCTGGGACTACCTGGAGCGCGCCGCCTATGCCATGGTGAACACATTCGAGCCGTCCGGCATCGGCACGACTCCCCACGGGCGCCCGACGCTCGAGACCCGCGCACGTCAGGAATCAACGGAGAACACATGACGACGAAGCCCCCGACCACGGACGTCCTGGTGATCGGTTGGGGGCTGGCCGGACTGGTCGCCGCCCGCGAGGCACTGGCGGCCGGGCGCCGGGTCATCGTCGTCGACCAGGAGCCGCGGACGAACCTCGGCGGCCAGGCGTGGTGGTCGTTCGGCGGACTCTTCTTCGTGGACTCCCCCGAGCAGCGCCGATTCGGCATCAAGGACTCGCTCGAGCTCGCCACCCAGGACTGGTTCGGCAACGCGGGCTTCGACCGCCCGGAGGACGAGTGGCCGCGCCGCTGGGCCGAGGCGTATCTGCAGTTCGCCGCCGGGGAGAAGCGCTCATGGCTGCGCAGCCTCGGCGTGGGCTTCTTCCCCGTGGTCGGCTGGGCGGAGCGCGGCGGCTACGGCGCGATCGGACCGGGCAACTCGGTGCCGCGATTCCACATCACCTGGGGCACCGGCCCCGGGATCGTCGCCCCCTTCGCCGCGGCCGTCGAGGAGGGCGAGCGCAGCGGTCGTCTCACCGTGCTCGCGCGGCACCGCGTGGAGAGCCTCATCGTCACGGATGGACGTGTCACCGGCGCCCGCGGCTCCGTCCTCGCCTCCAGCGGTGCGGAACGGGGAGTGCCGTCCTCCCGCGAGGTGATCGGCGCGTTCGAGATCACGGCGGAGGCGACCGTCGTGTCGTCCGGCGGGATCGGCGGCAACCACGAGCTCGTTCGTGCGGCGTGGCCCGAACGGCTGGGAACGCCGCCGGCGCACATGCTCTCCGGCGTCCCGGCGTATGTCGACGGCTCGATGCAGGCCGTCACCGCGGCCGCCGGCGCCCGCCTGATCAACGGCGACCGCATGTGGCATTACGTGGAGGGGATCACGAACTGGGATCCGGTGTGGCCCGCGCACGGCATCCGCATCCTCCCCGGCCCCTCGTCCCTGTGGCTCGACGCGACGGGCGCGCGCCTCCCCGTGCCGCTCTTCCCCGGGTTCGACACGCTCGGGACGCTCGCGCACCTCCGGCGCACCGGTCACGACCACTCCTGGTTCGTCACGTCGCGGCAGATCGTGGAGAAGGAGTTCGCCCTGTCCGGCAGCGAGCAGAACCCCGACCTCACCGGCAAGGATGTGGGGCTGCTGCTGAAGTCGCGGCTCGCCAAGGGACCGACCGGCCCCGTCCAGGCGTTCCTCGACGAGGGACAGGACTTCATCGTCGAGAACGACCTGGAGTCGCTGTTGGAGCAGATGAGCCAGCATGACGGTGGCGAGCTGCTCGACATCGACACCGTGCGGCGCGAGGTGGTCGCGCGCGACCGCGAGATCGAGAACGAGTTCACCAAGGATGCCCAGATCGGCATGCTGCGCTCGATGCGCGGCTACCGCGGTGACAAGCTCATCCGGACGGCAGCGCCGCACCGGCTGCAGGACCCGGCCGCCGGCCCGTTGATCGCGGTCAAGCTGCACGTCCTCACCCGCAAATCGCTGGGCGGCATCCACACCGACCTCGACGGTCGTGCGCTGGACGCCCAGGGCATCCCGATCCCTGGCCTGTTCGCCGCGGGCGAGGCGAGCGGCTTCGGCGGTGGCGGTGTCCACGGGTACCGGGCGTTGGAGGGCACGTTCCTCGGCGGGTGCCTGTTCTCCGGGCGACAGGCGGGAAGGTCGGCCGCCGCGGCGGCGGACTGACCCCGCGCCACAGGGCTCGTGGCGAAACCCTCGGATACGCCCCGGCGCGGTCGATCGACGAGCGTGGCTCTCCCCCTCGGGTCACGCCGGCGCTTCGGCCGTGCCATCAGGCCCTGGCGCCCGTCCCATCGCGCCGTGGTGGCAGCGCCGTCAGGCCCGGGTGCCGGTGGCCCGCACGCCCGTGAGCCCGGACGCCACGGGGCCTCGTGCCAGCACATGCCCGCGACGGAAGGCGAGCCGCGACCAGCGACCGGCGCGCGACACCCCGACCTGTTCCTCGCCCGAGATGAAGCCCATGGCGTCCGCGGCGAACGCCACACCGCGCGGCAGCCCGCCGAGATCGTCGTCGGGCTCGCCCCAGATGGCCGCTCGGAGCGCGCGAACCGCTTCCTCGCCCGAGCCGGCGCCCGCCCCCCGCGCCACGGCGGAGATCCCCCACTGTGCGCGCTGCGCGACGACGGACGCCTCCAGCGACGCCTCCACGGTCCAGCCCTGGCGCGGCGGGGATACCCCGGCCCAGGACGGCGACAGGCCGGTGTCCGGCAGCATGAGGCGTTCGGGGGTGTCGGCGGGCGACAGGCTGTCGACGACCAGGTCGCATTCGAGCTCAGGGTCCGCGTGCACGATACGCATCGCGAGGATCGTGGGGGTCTGATCGAACAGGGTCTGCGGCGAGAGCACGGCCGTGGTCAGCGCCAGGACCCCGCGCGAGGCCTGAAGTCGTACTCCCCCGTCGCCCGCGCGACCGGCGCGGCCCACGAACGTCAGGACATCCTTCGCCGTGTCGGGATCGGCGAGCAGGAGCGTAGGCGGCACGCGTTCTAAACTACCAAGAGGTGCGGCGCCTGCGGTCGCGGAGAGGAACCCATGAGCGCGGACGACCACGCCATCCAGACCGTCGATCGACTCCTCGAGGTTCTCGACCTCGACGCCACCCAGGCCCGGACGACCGAGGACATCTTCACGGGCTCCTCGCACCCGATGCCGAGCGGCCGCATCTACGGAGGCCAGGTGCTGGCGCAGACGCTCCTCGCGGCGGAGCGCACACTGCCGGAGGATCGCGCCGTCCATTCGATGCACGGCTATTTCCTGCGGCCCGGTGACGCGAGTCAGGGCATCACGATCGCCGTCGACCGCATCCATGACGGCCGCTCATTCTCGACGCGCCGCACGCAGGCGTACCAGAACGGGGTGCCGATCTTCTCGATGATCGCGTCCTTCCAGGATGCGGATCCGGGAGTCGAGCACGCGGAGCCCATGCCCGAGGGCGTGCCCGACCCGGAGACGCTGTCCCCCGACGAGGATCGCGTTCCCGGACTCACCGGGGGCGCGCGGCGGATGCTCACCGATCGCGCCGCGGACATCCGTCACGTCGAGTCGCCGCTGTACCTCCCCAACGACGATGCCCGGGTCCCGCGTCAGGCCGTCTGGATGCGACTGCGCGCTCCGCTCCCCGACGACCAGCGGCTGCATCGCGCGGCACTGGCGTACCTCAGCGACATGACGATCCAGGAGTCCATCCTGCGCGCGCACGGGGTCTCGTGGGCACACCAGGGGCTCAAGGTCGCGAGCCTCGATCACGCGATGTGGTGGCACCGTCCCGCGCGCGTCGACGAGTGGCTGCTGTACGCGCAGGAGTCCCCGAACGCGCGCGGCGGGCGCGGGCTGGCCACCGGGCGGATCTACACGCGCGACGGCTCGCTGGTGGCGAGCGTGGCGCAGGAGATCATGATCCGCGTGCCGCCGGAGGCATCCTGATCCGAGCGTTCGGCGCGGGTCACACGGCCGTCGAGGTCAGCGGTGCGCGTACTCGATGGAGGGGCCGACGTACGGCTCCCAGGCCTCGCGCATCTCGGAGGTGAGTCGCGTGGGGCGACCCGTCGCGGCCTCGACGAGCACGATCACTGCTGTCGACCGCGCGTACAGCACCCGCGGCTCCGCGGCCGGGTCGTTGTGCACCTCGTAGCAGACCTCGACACTGGACCCGCCGAGCTTGCCGAACCACATCTGCACCTCGAGCGGTCGACGCTGATACGGCACTGGCGCGAGGTACTCGATCTCCTGCCGGGCGATCAGCGTCAGGATGCCCTCGTCGATGCCGGAGTCGAGCACCGCCGTGGACGGCGCCTCCTCGCCGGGACCCGCCCGCCAGAACGCGCGGACGCGCGCCTCCTCGAGCAGCTTGAGCATCGAGGTGTTGTTGACGTGGTTGAACGCGTCCAGATCCCCCCAGCGGAGGTGGATCGGGATGTGCAGGCGGGTTCCCGGCGAAGGCGCAGTCATCGGGTCAGTCGCGCGTGAGCTTGCGGTGGGTCGACCGGTGCGGCTTGGCCGCGTCGGGCCCGAGGCGCTCGATCTTGTTCTGCTCGTAGGCCTCGAAGTTGCCCTCGAACCAGTACCACTGGTCGGGCTTCTCGTCGGTGCCCTCGTACGCCAAGATGTGCGTCGCGATGCGGTCGAGGAACCACCGGTCGTGGGTGATGACCACGGCACAGCCGGGGAACTCGAGAAGGGCGTTCTCCAGCGAGCTCAGCGTCTCGACGTCGAGGTCGTTGGTCGGCTCGTCGAGGAGCAGCAGGTTGCCGCCCTCCTTCAGCGTGAGCGCGAGGTTCAGGCGGTTGCGCTCACCGCCCGAGAGCACACCGGCCTTCTTCTGCTGGTCAGGACCCTTGAAGCCGAACTTCGACACGTAGGCCCGCGAGGGGATCTCCGTCTTGCCGACCGTGATGAAGTCGAGCCCGTCGGAGACGACCTCCCACAGCGTCTTGTTCGGGTCGATCGACGAGCGCGACTGGTCGACGTAACTGATCTTGACCGTCTCGCCGATCTTCAGGTCGCCGCCGTCGAGGGGCTCGAGACCGACGATGGTCTTGAACAGTGTGGTCTTGCCGACGCCGTTCGGACCGATCACGCCGACGATTCCGTTCGGCGGAAGGCTGAAGCTGAGGCCATCGATCAGCGAGCGTCCGTCGAAGCCCTTCTTCAGATTCTTCGCCTCGATCACCACGTTGCCCAGGCGCGGCCCCGCGGGGATCTGGATCTCCTCGAAGTCGAGCTTCCGCGTCCGCTCCGCCTCCGCGGCCATCTCCTCGTAGCGCGCGAGTCGCGCCTTCGACTTCGTCTGGCGACCCTTGGCACTGGAACGGACCCATTCGAGCTCGTCCTTGAGGCGCTTGGCGAGCTTCGCGTCCTTCTTGCCCTGGATGTCGAGACGCTCGGCCTTCTTCTCCAGGTACGTCGAGTAGTTGCCCTCGTAGCCGATCAGCCGACCGCGGTCGACCTCTGCGATCCACTCGGCCACGTGGTCGAGGAAGTACCGGTCGTGGGTGATGGCGATGACGGCGCCCTTGTACGACTGCAGGTGCTGTTCGAGCCACAGCACACTCTCCGCGTCCAGGTGGTTGGTCGGCTCGTCGAGGAGCAGCAGATCCGGCTTCTGCAGCAGGAGCTTGGCGAGGGCGACACGTCGCTTCTCTCCACCGGAGAGGGGGGCGATCGCGGCGTCGCCGGGGGGCGTGCGCAGTGCGTCCATGGCCTGCTCGAGCTGGGAGTCGAGGTCCCAGCCGTCGGCCGCGTCGATCTCCTCCTGCAGGGTGCCCATCTCGGCGAGCAGCGCATCGAAGTCCGCATCGGGATCGGCCATCAGCGCCGAGATCTCATTGAAGCGGTCGAGCTTCGCCTTGATCGCGATGCCGTCCTGGATGTTCTCCAGCACGGTCTTCGACTCGTCCAGCTCCGGCTCCTGCATGAGGATCCCGACCGAATAGCCGGGCGACAGCTTCGCCTCGCCGTTGGACGGCGTGTCGAGCCCGGCCATGATCTTCAGGATCGTCGACTTGCCGGCGCCGTTGGGGCCGACCATGCCGATCTTCGCTCCGGGAAGGAACGCCATCGTGACGTCGTCGAGGATGAGCTTCTCGCCCACCGCCTTGCGCGCACGCACCATCGAGTAGATGTACTCAGCCACCGAAAACCGCTCCTTCTGTTGGCGTCGAAGATCGACACTCCAGCCTACCGGCCGTCGGCGGCAGGGTTCGTGATCGAAGCATCACCAGTCGATCGGACGCGTCGTCCCGACCAGGCAGCGTCCCTCGGCGAGCTGGGGCATGACGACGGCCACCACCTGTCCCGTCGAGGGACCGACCTGTCCCACCAGGCAGGACTCCTCTCCCCAGCGCACCGAGAACTGGAGGCTCTCCACCGGGTTGCCCACGGTGGTCTGGTCGGGCGTGACCTGCATGGCGGTGCGATCGAAGCCCCCGGCCACCAGCGCGTCGATATAGGCCCGACCCTCCGCCCGCTGTTCCGAGGCCCACACACCCTCCGCGATCGCCCGGAAATACGGAAGATTGTCTTCCGCGGTGCCCTCGGGCTGCAGTGCCGGCGACGCCGTCGCCGTATCCGCGGGCGAGGGCGACAGGGAGCTCGGCGGCGTCGGATGCTCGCCGGCAGCGGCCGTGCATCCGACGAGGAGGACGAGGATCGCACCGGCTCCGACGAACGCGCGGGCGGTGCGGGCGAGTGACGGGGCCGTTCGGAGCACGAGCCGAGTCTACGTCGCCCACACCCACAGCCCGGCGTGCTGACGGTGCGTGGCTGACGCTGCGCGCCTGCCCCTACTGCCCCGCCGACACCCTGGCTCCCGCTCCGAGGAAGCCGTCGGGGAACGCCTGGTCCGTCGCCGCACCCCCGTCCCCGGAACCGTCGATGCCCCACAGGTCACCCAGATCGTCTCCGGTTCGGCCACTCGCCGTCGTCCGCGCGCTTCCACTCGCGGAGTCGGCACCGGGAGACTGTTCCCCATCCTTCTCCCCCTCCGCCACGGTCTCCGGAGAGCGTCTCGGCGACGGCCGGAACGCGGTCGTCCCCCACCGCAGGTCGTGCCCGATCGCGTCGGCTTCGATGTCGGCACTCGTGCCCTGCTTCCCATTGCTCTCCCAGGCCCGGATGCGCAGGCGGCCCGTCACGACGATGCTGTCGCCCACCCGCAGCGACGCCCTGGCGTTCTGACCGAGCTGCCGGAACGCCGCCACGGAGAACCAGTTGGTCTCGGAGTCGACCCAGGTCTGGGTCGTCGGTTCGAAGCGGCGGTGCGTGCTCGCCAGCCGGAAGTTGGTGACGGGCACCCTCGCGCCGGTGTGCCCCTGATGCGGATCGGTCGCCACTCGCCCCACGACGGTGATCATCTCGGTCATGCTGTTCTCCTTCTGTCGCCGGAACCTCTCCGGATGCCTCCAGCCTGCGGTGACGGCAGGAGCATCGACTGACGAATCCACGCGCTGTGGGGACGCATCGCCGACATCGACGAAGCGTGGAGGAAGAGCCCGGTCAGACGCGTGTCCCGGCGCGGCGCGAATGTCGGTGGCCCGTCCTAGCGTTGATGCAGGAAGGGAGAAATCGATGTCTGAACGAACGTCCGCCACGGCCCCCGAGGTGCCCTTCGCCGCACCTCGTCTCTCCTCGGAGAAGGAGCATCTCGTCCGCGCCGCCGACCACCTGTGGCGGGTTCAGGACTCGCGGGAGTATGTCCTCGGTCACCTGAGGATCGTGCCGGACCCGCTCGGTCTGCGCTACCGGGCGGAGCGGCTGCACCTCGCGACCGGCCGCTTCCGGCTGATCGGAGAGTTCTGGCGTGCCGATGATGCCGTGGCCGCGCTTCGCCACTGCTGATGCCGTTGCTACGTCGATCGGAAGCGCCCCCGGCAGGATTCGAACCTGCGACCAAGAGATTAGAAGGCTCCTGCTCTATCCCCTGAGCTACGGAGGCGGACAGTCCTACCGTACCGCGGGCAGGCGGGCGATGTCGGTGCCCTCGATAGGATGACGACATGGTAGCTGCCTCCGAGAACGATCGCCTGGTCTGGATCGACTGCGAGATGACGGGCCTCGATCTCTCCGTGGATGAGCTCGTCGAGATCGCGGTCGTCGTCACCGACTTCGAGCTGCGTCCCCTCGACCCCGGATTCCAGGTCGTGATCAAGCCGAGCGATCAGGCGCTGTCCCACATGAACGACTTCGTCACGAAGATGCACGAGACCTCCGGGCTGATCGAGGAGATCCCGCGGGGCGTCACGCTCGCGGAGGCCGAGGAACAGACGCTCGCCTACATCCGTCGCTTCGTCCCGCTCGAGCGCAAGGCACCCCTCGCAGGCAACACGATCGGCACCGACCGCATGTTCCTCGCCAAGTACATGCCGCGGGTCGACCAGTGGCTGCACTACCGCAACGTGGATGTGTCGAGCATCAAGGAGCTCTCCCGGCGCTGGTATCCCCGGGTGTTCTTCCAGGCCCCGGCCAAGGACGGCGGACACCGGGCCCTCGCCGACATCCTCGAGTCCATCCGTGAGCTCCGCTACTACCGGGAGGCCGTGTTCGTCGACGAGCCGGGTCCGTCGAGCGACGACGCCAAGGAGATCGCGACGCGCACCGTGTCGGAGTTCACCTCGAACATGTAATAGACTCGTAGGGTTGCCCGCGCAGGCGGGCGCATGGTGGGTATAGCTCAGTTGGTAGAGCGCCTGGTTGTGGTCCAGGAGGTCGCGGGTTCAAGCCCCGTTACTCACCCGGAGAGAAGAAGCCCGGTTCCTCGGAACCGGGCTTCTTCCGTCTCAGGGCGCGGATCGACGCTGCCGTGCGGCTCTAGACTGGAGCCGTGTCACTGGCGGTCTGGTTCTCGCTCCTCACCGCGTCGGTGGTGATCAGCTTCACGCCCGGCGCCGGCGCGATCAACACGATGTCGAACTCCCTGTCGCAGGGCTGGCGGCGCTCCATCTGGGGCATCATCGGCCAGCAGATCGCTCTGATCGTCCACGTCGTGATCGTCGCCGCGGGCGTCGGTCTGCTCGTCTCCCGCTCCGAGGTGCTGTTCACCCTCATCCGCTACGCGGGCGCCGCCTACCTCGTCTTCCTCGGCCTCCGCCTCATCCTCAGCCGCCCGACACCACCGCTCGACGACGCGCCCATCCCCGCACCGGCGCACGAGAGCCATTGGTCGATGATGCGCCGGGGCTTCTGGGTCAACCTGCTCAACCCCAAGGCGATCGTCTTCTTCCTCGCGTTCATCCCTCAGTTCATCCGGCTCGACCAGCCACAGCTTCCCCAATACCTCGCGCTGATCGCGACGGTCGTCGTGGTCGACGTGCTGGTGATGTGGGGGTTCTTCGCGGTGGCGGCCCGGCCCTTCCGCCGCCTGACGGCCTCGCCGCGCGGGGAGCGCATCCTCAACGCCGTCTTCGGCGGCCTGTTCATCCTCGTGGCAGCGCTGCTGGTCCTGCTGCACTGACCGGTGTCCCGAATGGCCCCTAGGCTGGTCTGGATGGACATGGACGCCGGCGCATTCGAGGCCCTCGTGATCGAGGAGCTGGACCTGCTGCCCGACGACATGGTGGACCGCCTCGACAACGTCGTGTTCGTGGTCGAGGACCGCCCCGAGGACGGCAGTCTCGACCTGCTGGGGGTGTACGACGGTCTCGCACTGACGGAACGCACACAGTACGGCATGGGCGAACTCCCGGATCGGATCATCGTCTACCGCGAGCCGCACCTCGCCCAGTGCGAGACCCTCGATGAACTGCGCGACGAGATCCACACGACGCTCGTGCACGAGATCGCGCACTTCCACGGCATCGACGATGCGCACCTGCACGAGCTGGGGTGGGCGTGACGATGAGCACGGCACTCCCCGATCTCGACGAGAGCACGGATCTGTCCGCCGCACCGCTCGAGCCCTGGCAGGTCGTCGTCTGGAACGACCCGGTGAACCTCATGAGCTACGTGGTCCGTGTCTTCCGCACCTACTTCGGCTACACCGAGGAGCACGCCACCGCACTCATGCTCGCCGTGCACAACGAGGGCCACGCGATCGTGGCGACAGGGCCGCGCGAGACGATGGAGGTCCACGCGCAGGCGATGCACGACTACGGGCTCTGGGCGACCGTGCGGAAGGCATCCGCATGACCGCCCCCCTCATCCTCACCGTCGCCGCCATCGAGGGCGCCCAGCTCCTGCGGATCGTCGACGACTTCCTCGCCCTCATCGCCGAGCAGGATCCGAATGACCCCGCGATCGCCCGGCTGACGCCCAACCCCTATCCCGACGACGAGGGGGCCGCCGCCGCGTTCGCAGCGGCCACTCGCGATGACGTGACCGACCGGCGTGTCCTGGATGCGCGCACCGTGCGGTCGGCGCTCTCCGCCTTCGACCCGGAGGCGCCGCTCACGCCGGAACAGGCCCGCGAGCCCCGGGAGGTGACGATCCGGCGAAGCGACATCGACGCCTGGCTGCGCACCCTCACCGCCATCCGTCTGGTGATCGCGACGCGGCTCGGCCTCACCGTGGAGGAGCCCGTCGCGGGTGGTGAGGCGATGGCCGTGTACGACTGGCTCGGCTACCGGCTCGAACTGCTCATCGAAGCGGCCGACGACATCGGGGCCTGAGACCGGATACCGGCGGTCACGGCACCGTGACGATGCGCGTCGCCAGCTCGCGCGGGTGGTGCTGCAGGAGGTGCTGACGCTCCTGCGCCGCCCACCGCTCCCAGTGCGGTCGGTACGTGTCGCCGTCCCTCGCGAGCGCGCGCGCCTTTCGCGACTCCTCCCCCGCCTCCACCCAGATGCGGACATCGGCGAGGTCGGCCGTCGACGGACGGAGGATGCCGCTGCCTTCGACGATCACACCGAGCGATGGGTCGACGGCATGACTCTCCGCCTCCGTGTTCTGCTCCCAGTCCCACCGACGCCAGGAGCCGAGCAGGCCCCGCCCGTGCGGCCGCAGGATTCCGTCCACCGCTCGCTCCACGCCGGACTCCAGGCCGTCCCAGCCCGGGTACAGCGAGTCGAGGGCGATGACCTGCACCCGTCCGACGAGCGGCCAGTTCCGCGCGAGCAGCTCCGCCAGCGAGGTCTTGCCAGCACCGCTCCCGCCGTCGATGACCACCATCGGGTTCGCCGCAGCGAGGCCGCGGATGTCCTGCGCGATCAGTGCCGCGGCCTGGCGAAGCGCCGCCGCGACGGGATCGTCACTTCTTGAGGGCACGGATGATGCGCGTGAGGGCACGACCGGTGACCCACACGAAGGGCACCGCCACGACGAGCAGCGTCACGATGTTCGGCTCGAAGCGGAGCCCCTCCTCGCGGCGCACGTAGACGCCGACGGGAATCGAGACACCGCCCCCGCCGCCGCCCTCGGCACCGTCGCCGCTGCCGCCCCCGAAACCGGAGTAGGTGAATGCGACCGGCGTCACGCTCACGCCGTCGACATCCTGCGGCTCACCGTACGCGCTCTTCACGCCGAAGGACGCGACCTGCTTCCCGAGTTCCAGTGCAATGTTCGGCATGCTCCCACGGTAGCCGACCCCGCCCGCGTGCGCGCCCCTCAATCCGCGATGCCGTGGTCTTTCGGATGCCGCGCGGCCCCGCGACCCTCGCCGCGACCGATGTGACGCGCGCGGCTGATCGTCGCCGTCCCGAAGCGGGCGATCGCCTCGTCCACCGCCCCCTCCACGCGGCGCCAGTCCTCGTCGTCGTCCCAGAGCGCCAGGGCGGAGCCGCCCGCCGGCTGCAGTCTCTCGGCCCGCACGCCGACCAGACGGATCGGATCGCGCCGATCGATCTGCTCGAACAGACTCTGCGCCGCTTCCCCGATGCGCTGGCTCACGGCGGTCGGGTCGCTCAGGGTCTGCGACCGGGTGACCGTGCGGAAGTCGGCGAAGCGGATCTTGATCGACACGGTCGACGTCTCCCACCCGGCACGACGCAACCGCGCGCCCACGCGATCGGCCAGCCGCAACAGCTCCGCACGCAGGAACGCGCGGTCGTCGACATCGACGTCGAACGTCTCCTCGTGTCCGATACTCTTCTCCACGCGCTCGGTGTCCACCGCCCGCGCATCCCGGCCCCACGAGAGCTGCGCCAGCCGCGCACTCAGCGCCGGGCCCACTGCACGGTCGAGCATGTCGGCCGTGGTCGCCCTGATGTCGCCGATCGTACGGATGCCTCGCGCCTCCAGCGCCTCCGCCGCCTTCGGCCCCACACCCCACAACGCGCGCACCGACCGCGGGGCCAGGAAGTCGAGCGTCTCCGCGGCCGATACCACGAGCATGCCGTCGGGTTTCGCGATCGTCGACGCCATCTTGGCGACGTGCTTCGTCTCGGCCACGCCCACAGAGCACGTGATGCCGACCTCCGCCGAGACGCGCTCCCGGATCTGCGCGGCGATCCTCGCCGGGCTCCCCCACAGCCGACGCACGCCCTGCACATCGAGGAACGCCTCATCGACGGACAGGGGCTCCACCAGCGGGGTGAACGACTCGAAGATCGCCATCACCTGGCGCGAGACCGCCTGATAGCGGGGGAAGTGCGGCGGTACCACCCTGGCCGTCGGGCACAGGCGGAGAGCCTGCGAGACGGGCATCGCGGACCGCACGCCGTAGCGCCGCGCCTCGTACGAGGCACTGGAGACGACGGAACGACCGTCCGGCGAGCCGATGATGAGGGGCAGGCCCCGCAGACTCGGATCGTCGAGCACCTCGACCGCGGCGTAGAACGCGTCCATGTCGACATGCAGGATGCGGGTTCCGGTGTCGTCGGCATCGGCCGCGGACACCATGCGCCCTCTGCCGTCACCGTGTCCCATGCATCCATTCTCTCCCGGGCCCCGGACACGAGGCCCGGGAGAGACGGCTACTGGGCAGCGCGCTCGAGGATGAGCTCGCGCACGCGTGCGGCGTCGGCCTGACCCTTCATGGCCTTCATGACCGCACCGATGATCGCACCGGCGGCCTGCACCTTGCCGTCCTGGATCTTCGCCATCACGTCGGGCTGTGCGGCGAGGGCCTCATCGATCGCCGCGACGAGCGCGCCGTCGTCGGACACCACGGCCAGGCCCCGGGCATCGACCACCTGCTGCGGACTGCCCTCGCCGGCGATGACGCCCTCGAGCACCTGGCGGGCGAGCTTGTCGGTGAGGGTCCCCTCGTCGACGAGCTTCTGCAACGCTGCGACGTTCTCCGGGGTGATTAGTTCCGTAGCGTCCTTCTCCTGCGCGTTCGCCAGGCGGCTGATCTCACCCGTCCACCACTTGCGCGCGGTCGCCGGCGACGCGCCCGCCGCGATCGTCGCCTCGACGGCCTCGAGCAGGCCGCCGTTGCGGACGTCCTGGAACTCGAGCGGCGTGAAACCCCACTCGGCCATGAGCCGGCGGCGCCGGGCGACGGGCTGCTCGGGCAGTGCCGCGCGCAGCTCCTCGATCAGCTCCGGGGCGGGCTGCACCGGGAGGAGGTCCGGCTCGGGGAAGTACCGGTAGTCGTCCGCGTCGGACTTCGGACGGCCCGGCGAGGTGGTGCCGGTGTCCTCGTGCCAGTGGCGGGTCTCCTGGATGATCGTGCCGCCGTCGGCGAGGATCTGCGCCTGGCGCTGGATCTCGTACCGGACGGCGCGTTCCACGGAGCGCATCGAGTTGACGTTCTTCGTCTCGGTACGCGTGCCGAGCTTCTCCTGCCCCCGCGGACGCAGCGACACGTTGGCGTCGCAGCGCAGGTTGCCCCGCTCCAGCCGGGCCTCCGAGATGCCCAGACCGCGCACGATGTCGCGGATCGCCGCCACGTACGCCTTCGCCACCTCCGGCGCCCGGTGCTCGGTGCCGAAGATCGTCTTGGTGACGATCTCCACCAGCGGCACCCCTGCGCGGTTGTAGTCGACCAGCGAGTACTCCGCGCCCTGGATGCGTCCGGTCGCGCCGCCCATGTGGGTGAGCTTGCCCGCGTCCTCCTCCATGTGCGCGCGCTCGATCGGGATGGTCACCGTGGTGCCGTCTTCGAGCTCCACCTCGACCGACCCCTCGAACGCGATCGGCTCGTCGTACTGCGAGATCTGGTAGTTCTTGCCGAGGTCGGGGTAGAAGTAGTTCTTTCGCGCGAACCGGCTCGACTCCGCGATCGAGCAGCCCAGTGCGAGTCCGAGGCTGATCGACGAGCGCACGGCCGTCTCGTTCACGACCGGCAGCGACCCGGGCAGACCGAGGTCGACCGGGGCGATGAGCGTGTTGGGCTCGGCGGCGTGATACGCCTCGTTCGCCGGGTTCGGCGCGTCGGAGAACATCTTGGTGTTCGTGTTGAGCTCGACGTGCACCTCGAACCCGAGCACAGGCTCGAACAGCTCGAGAGCCCTGTCGAAGTCCATCAGCTTGGCTGCGGCGGCCATCAGCGGTTCCCTCCTGCGAGCTGCGGTGCGCGGGTGAGGAGCGGTGCCCCCCACGAGTCGACGAGGAGCGTCTCCAGCGCCGCTCCCACGCGGTAGAGACGGGCATCCTCCCTGGCCGGAGCCAGGAACTGGATGCCCACGGGCAGGCCGTCGTCGTCGGACAGGCCGCTCGGGATCGAGATGCCGGGCACACCCGCGAGGTTCGCGGGGATCGTGGTGATGTCGTTGAGATACATCTGCAGCGGATCGTCGATCTTCTCGCCGAGCTTGAACGCCGTGGTCGGCGCCGAAGGCGTGGCGATCACGTCGACCTGGCCGAAGGCGGCGGCGAAGTCCTGCTGGATGAGCGTGCGGACCTTCTGGGCGCTGCCGTAGTACGCGTCGTAGTAGCCCGCGGACAGCGCGTAGGTGCCGAGGATGATGCGTCGCTTCACCTCGTCGCCGAATCCGGCGTCGCGCGTGGCGGACATGACGTCCTCGACCGTGGGGTTGCCCTCCGGCGTCACGCGCAGACCGAAGCGGACCGAGTCGAACTTCGCCAGGTTGCTGGACGCCTCCGCCGGGAGGATCAGGTAGTACGCGGCGACGCCGTACTCGAAGTGCGGCGCGTCGATCTCGACGATCTCGGCGCCCTGAGCCTCCAGGAGCGCGAGGGCGCTGCGGAACGACGCGGCGACCCCCGGCTGGAAGCCGCTGTCGGGAAGCTCACGGATGACACCGACGCGGAGACCTCTGAGGCCGTCCCCGCTCGCACCTTCACGCGCTGCAGCGGCGAACGACGGCCACCGCTCGTCGAGCGACGTCGAGTCCTTCGAGTCGTGGCCGCCGATCGCATCGTGCAGCAGACCGGCGTCGAGCACCGTGCGGGTGACCGGGCCGACCTGGTCGAGGCTCGACGCGAGGGCGATCGCGCCGTAGCGGCTGACTCCGCCGTACGTGGGCTTCACCCCGACCGTGCCGGTCACGTGAGCAGGCTGACGGATCGAGCCGCCCGTGTCCGAGCCGAGCGCGAGCGGGGCCTCGAACGCGGCCACGGCGGCGGCCGAACCGCCGCCGGATCCACCGGGGATCCGGTCGAGATCCCAGGGGTTCCGCGTCGGGCCGTACGCGGAGTGCTCCGTCGACGAGCCCATGGCGAACTCGTCCATGTTCGTCTTGCCGAGCGGGATGAGACCGGCCGCGCGCGAGCGGGCGACGACGGTCGCGTCGTACGGCGACCGGTAGCCCTCGAGGATGCGCGACCCGCTGGTGGTCGGCTGGTCGGTGGTGACCAGGACATCCTTGATGGCGAGCGGGACCCCCGCGATCGGGCCGAGCTCCTCCCCTGCCGCACGGCGTGCGTCGACGGCAGCGGCCGCGTCGAGCGCGTGCTCGTTGATGTGGAGGAACGCGTGCACGTCGCCGTCGACCGCGGCGATACGGTCCAGGTGCGCCTGGGTGGCCTCGACGCTGGAGACCTCACGCGCCGCGAGCTTGTCGGCGAGTTCCGCCGCGGTCAGCCGGATGATGTCGCTCACTGCTCTTCTCCCAGGATCGCGGTCACCCGGAAGCGGCCGTCGGCGGCGTCGGGGGCGTTTTGCAGCACCTGCTCGTGCGTGAGCGTCTGCCCGACGACGTCTGGACGGAAGACGTTGCTCAAGGGGATCGGGTGGCTCGTGGCGGCGACGTCGGCCGTGGCCACCTCCGACACCTTGGCGATGTTGTCGACGATGGCGTCGAGCTGGCCCGTGAGCCGCGTCACCTCGTCGTCGTTCAGCTGGATGCGCGCGAGCACGCCGAGATGGCGCACAAGATCAGGGGTGATTTCAGACACGACCCCAGTCTAGTTGGGGTGCCGTCGCCCGCTCGGCGCGTCGCGGCGCGCATAAGCTGGGCGCGTGAGCACGTTCCAGCCTCCTCGCCCGTGGATCGCCAGCTACGCCGACGGCGTCCCCGAGGATCTCGCCCCCGTCACCGGTTCCCTCGTCGACATCGTCGCCGCGTCCGCCCGCGACTACCCCGACGCTCCCGCGCTGCAGTTCTTCGGCCGCGAGACCACGTACGCCCGACTGCAAGATGCGATCGACCGGGCCGCCACCGGACTCCGCGACCTCGGCGTGCGTGCGGGCGACCCGGTCGCGATCGTGCTGCCGAACTGCCCACAGCACATCATCGCCTTCTACGCCGTGCTGCGTCTGGGCGCCGTCGTCGTCGAGCACAACCCGCTCTACACGCCGCGCGAGCTGCGGAAGCAGTTCGAGGATCACGGCGCCAAGCACGCGATCGTGTGGAACAAGGTCGTCGCCACCGTGCAGGACTTCCCCGCCGACCTCGCCGTGACGAACCTCGTCTCCGTCGACGTGACGCGCGCGATGCCCGCCCTCACCCGCTTCGCTCTGCGGCTGCCCGTCGCGAAGGCGCGCGAGTCCAGGGCAGCGCTGACCGAGCGCGTGCGCGGAACCGTGGTGTGGGACTCGCTCGTGGCCTCCGACCCGCTTCCGGCATCGCATCCCCGACCGAACACGGACGACCTCGCGATCATCCAGTACACCTCGGGCACCACCGGAACTCCGAAGGGCGCCGCGCTGACGCACCGCAACCTGCTGGCGAACGCGGCGCAGGCGCAGGCATGGGTGCCGTCGATCCAGCGCGGCAAGGGCTGCGTGGTGTACGCCGTGCTGCCGATGTTCCACGCCTACGGGCTGACGCTGTGCCTCACGTTCGCGATGTCGATGGGGGCGCGGCTCGTGCTGTTCCCCAAGTTCGACCCCGACCTCGTGCTCGATGTCGTCAAGAAGCACCCCGCGACCTTCCTCCCGCTCGTGCCCCCGATCGCCGACCGGCTGCTCGCGGCCGCGCAGGCGAAGGGCGTCTCCCTGGACGGCATCGAGGTCGCGATCTCCGGGGCGATGGCCCTGCCGCACGAGCTGGTCGTCCCCTTCGAGGCCGCGACCCACGGGTACCTCGTCGAGGGCTACGGGCTGAGCGAGTGCTCGCCCGTGCTGATGGCGAACCCCGTGGCCGACAACCGCGTGCCGGGCACCGTCGGCCTCCCCCTCCCCGGAACGGAGTGCCGCGTGGTCGACCCTGAGGACCCGACGCAGGACGTACCGGCGGGGTCGGCGGGCGAGCTCGTCGTCCGCGGCCCGCAGGTGTTCTCCGGCTACTACGGCAAGCCGGAGGAGACCGACGCCGTGTTCGTCGACGGCTGGTACCGCACGGGAGACATCGTCACGATCGACGAGGCCGGCTTCGTCCGCATCGTCGACCGCATCAAGGAGCTGATCATCACCGGCGGCTTCAACGTCGCCCCCACCGAGGTCGAGAACGCGCTGCGGCAGCACCCGTCGGTCGTGGACGCCGCCGTCGTCGGACTGCCCAGCGAGCACTCGGGCGAGGAGGTCGTCGCCGCGATCGTCGTCGACGGCGGAGCCGACGTCGACGTCGAAGCGATCCGCGCGTACGCCCGCAGCATCCTCACCCCGTACAAGGTGCCGCGCCGCGTGTTCGTGGTCGACGAGCTGCCGAAGTCGCTCATCGGCAAGGTCCTGCGTCGCCAGGTCAAGGAGAAGCTGCTCGCGCTCACCACCGGCGCCTGAGCCGTCTGCACAGGTGGTGGCGGCCGGCGCGCGCTACCCTTGGGAAGTGACCCCTGAAGACGCAGTGCCCACCGACGCCCCCGACGAGTCCCCCGCAACCCCCGGATTCGAGGAGCTCGGCATCACCGGGCCCGTCCTCAAGGCCATCCGAGACCTCGGCTACGAGACCCCCTCCCCGATCCAGGCCGCGACGATCCCGACCCTGCTGTCGGGCCGCGACGTGGTGGGCATGGCGCAGACCGGCACCGGCAAGACCGCGGCCTTCGCGCTCCCCGTGCTGGAGCGCCTCGACACCGCACAGAAGACCCCGCAGGCCCTCGTGCTCGCCCCCACGCGCGAGCTCGCGCTGCAGGTGTGTGAGGCGTTCGAGTCGTACGCCTCACGCATGAAGGGCGTCCACGTGCTGCCCGTGTACGGCGGTCAGGGGTACGGCGTGCAGCTGTCGGCGCTGCGCCGCGGTGTGCACGTGGTCGTCGGAACCCCCGGTCGCATCATGGACCACCTCGCCAAGGGCACGCTCGACCTCTCGGAGCTGCAGTACCTGGTGCTCGACGAGGCGGACGAGATGCTGAAGATGGGCTTCGCGGAGGATGTCGAGCAGATCCTCGCCCAGACGCCGGAGGAGAAGCAGGTCGCGCTGTTCTCCGCCACGATGCCCGCCCAGATCCGACGCCTCGCGCAGCAGTACCTCCGCGACCCGGAGGAGATCACGGTCAAGTCCAAGACCGCGACCAACACGAACATCACCCAGCGGTACCTCGTGGTGTCGTACGCGCAGAAGGTGGACGCCCTCACGCGCATCCTCGAGGTGGAGAACTTCGACGGGATGATCGTCTTCGTCCGCACCAAGAACGAGACCGAGACGCTCGCGGAGAAGCTCCGCGCTCGCGGCTACTCCGCCGCCGCGATCAACGGCGACGTGCCCCAGGTGCAGCGCGAGCGCAGTGTCAACCAGCTCAAGGACGGCAAGCTCGACATCCTGGTCGCGACCGACGTCGCCGCGCGCGGTCTCGACGTGGAGCGCATCAGCCACGTCATCAACTTCGACATCCCCACCGACACCGAGTCGTACGTGCACCGCATCGGCCGGACCGGGCGCGCCGGGCGGACCGGCGACGCGATCAGCTTCATCACCCCGCGCGAGCGCTACCTGCTCAAGCACATCGAGAAGGCCACGCGTCAGACGCCGACGCAGATGCAGCTGCCGACCACGGAGGACGTCAACACCACGCGCCTCGCGCGCTTCGACGACGCCATCACGACCGCGCTGTCCGAGACCGCCCGCATCGACGCGTTCCGCGACATCATCGCCCACTATGTGCGCCACCACGACGTGCCGGAGAGCGATGTCGCCGCGGCTCTCGCCGTGGTCGCGCAGGGTGAGCGACCGCTCCTCCTCGACCCCGCGGACGACCCGCTCGCCCGAGCCGTGGCCGCCGACAACCGTCCGCCGCGTGAGCGCGCACCGCGGGACGCACGGGAGACGCGTGAGCCCAGGGAACGCCGGGGCCGTGGCGACTATGCGGCGTACCGCATCGAGGTCGGACGACGGCACCGCGTGGAGCCGCGGCAGATCGTCGGCGCGCTCGCGAACGAGGGCGGCCTCGGTCGCGACGACTTCGGCGCCATCAACATCCGCCCCGACTTCTCGATCGTGGAGCTGCCGGCCAACCTCGACCCCGCCGTCCTCGAGAAGCTCCGCGACACCCGCATCTCCGGGCGGCTGATCGAGATCGCGCCCGACCGTGGCCCCGGGGCACGCCGGGGAGCTGCGCGCGACCGCGGGAACGACGACGGCGCGGGCCGCGGCTATCGCGGTGACCGCCATGACCGTGACGATCGCGGACCCCGCGGTCCCCGCGAGGACAAGCCGTTCCGGAAGCCCCGTCACAAGAGCTGATCGTGCGTATCGACCGTGCGGACCGCCGAGACGTCGCGGGGCTCGCGCTGCTCAAGTGGCAGGACGTGCCGGACGAGCTGACGGCGGGACGGTCGTTCGACGAGTTCACGGCGGAGCTCGCCGCCTGGTGGAGCCTCCACGAGGACACGCACTCGGCGTTCGTAGCGAGGGCGGACGACGGCGAGCCCGTCGGGGTCGCCTGGGTCGCGATGCTCCCCCGGGTGCCGCGCCCCGGGGCCGCGCACCGGGTCTCGGCCGACGTGCAGAGCGTGTTCGTGCTGCCGGAGCACCGCGGGCGCGGGACCGGGCGAGCACTGGTTGCGGCGGCGTGCGCTCACGCGGTGTCCCTCGGCGCAGCACGCGTCACCGTGCACTCGAGCGAGGAGGCCGTGACGCTGTACCGCGGGCTCGGCTTCGCCGACTCCCCTCGGCTGCTGCAGTTCCTGCCTCCCACGGACACCTGACCCGCGGGCACCCGTTCAGCCGAGGGCGTCGGGTCCCTCGGTCACCAGCAGGTGGAACTGTGCAGCGTCGAGGATGCGGATGCCCAGTTCCTCGGCCTTCGCGAGCTTGGAGCCGGCGCCCGGACCTGCCGCGACGAAGTCGGTCTTCTTCGACACGCTCGACGCGGCCTTGCCCCCCGCCTTGATGATCGCCTCCTGCGCTCCCTCGCGCGTGTAGCCGTCGAGCGAACCCGTCGCGACGACCGTGAGCCCGTCGAGCACTCCGCCCTCGGCGACCGCAGCCCCGGGCCCCGCGTGCCCCGGCGTCGCCCACTGCACCCCCGCCTCGCTCCAGCGCCGCACGATCTCCTGGTGCCAGTCGACCTCGAACCATGCGAGCAGCGAGTCGGCGATGATCCCGCCGACGCCCTCGACCGCGGCGAGCTCCTCCCGGGAGGCCGCCCGGATCGCGTCCAGCGAACCGAACCACTGCGCGAGGGCTCGAGCCGCCACCGGGCCCACGTGACGGATGTTCAGCGCGACGAGGAGTCGCCACAGGTCTTTCGTCTTGGCCTTCTCGAGCTCGGCGAGGAGCGTGAGCGCCTGCGAGGAGGGCTGGGGGCCCTCGCGCCCCGCCTTCCTCTCGGCCGCCGTCGGGTTCCGGCGGAACGGCGCCCTCGTCTTCACGAGGCCGTCCTCGTCCTCACGCGGCAGCCCGGTCTCGGCATCCCGGACCACGACCTCGATCGGCACGAGCTGGTCGAGCGTCAGCGCGAACAGCCCGGCCTCCGTCTCCAGCGGCGGCACGGCGGGTGACGTCGGCTGCGTGAGGGCCGCGGCCGTGACCTCGCCCAGCGCCTCGACGTCGAGCGCGCCGCGCGACCCGATGTGCTCGACACGCCCGCGAACCTGTGCGGGACACGAGCGCGCGTTCGGGCAGCGCAGGTCGATGTCGCCCTCTTTCATCGGCCGCAGCGGTGTTCCGCACTCCGGACAGTCGGCAGGCATCACGAACTCGCGCTCGGTGCCGTCCCGCTTCTCCACGACCGGCCCGAGCACCTCGGGGATCACGTCACCGGCCTTGCGCAGCACCACGGTGTCGCCGATGAGCACGCCCTTGGCCTTCACGACGTCCTTATTGTGCAGCGTGGCCTGACGCACGACCGACCCCGCGACGTGCGCGGGCGCCATCACCGCGAACGGGGTCGCCCGGCCCGTGCGTCCGACCGACACCACGATGTCGAGGAGCGTCGTCTGCACCTCCTCCGGCGGGTACTTGTAGGCGATCGCCCACCGGGGTGCCCGGCTGGTCGCGCCGAGCTCGTCATGCAGCTCCAGCTCGTCGACCTTCACCACGATCCCGTCGAGCTCGTGCTCGATGTCGTGCCGGTGCTCGCCGTAGTACTCCACGAAGTCGACGACCTCATCGATGCTGCGGCACACCCGCGTGTGCGGGCTCGTCGGCAGGCCCCATTCGGCCAGCAGGTCGTACACCTGGCTCTGCGCGGCCACCGGCGGCTGTGCCCAGGCGCCGATGCCGTGCACGTACAGCGCGAGCGACTCGATCCGCAGGAGCCCCGCCTCCAGTTCGAGCCCGTCCTTCTTGTCGATCTGCTGGCGCAGACCACCGCTGGCGGCGTTGCGCGGATTCGCGAACGCGGGGAACCGACGTGCCGCAGCCGTGCGCGCCTTCTCCTCGTCGAACGGCTTCTTCACGCCGCCGCGTGCCTCCCACCGGGCGAGCGCGTCGGCGTAGGCGCGCTCGCGGAAGGCGGCCTGCGCGGCGTTGAGCCGTTCGAAAGCCGCGACCGGGATGAACACCTCGCCGCGGACCTCGACGATCGGCGGATGCCCCTCACCACGCAGTCGCTGCGGGATCTCTGGCAGACGGAGCGCGTTCTCCGTCACGATCTCGCCCACCCGGCCGTCACCGCGTGTGGCGGCGGAGGTGAGCACCCCGTTCTCGTAGCGGAGGTTGATCGCGAGTCCGTCGATCTTGAGCTCGGTGAGCCAGTCGACGTCACGACCGGCCGCCGCGCGGGTCTTGGCCGCCCACTCCCGCAGCTCGTCGACGGAGAACACGTTGTCGAGGCTGAGCATGCGCTCGGCGTGCTCGATCGTGGCGAGACCGGTGGCCTCCGCCGCTCCCACCATCTGCGTCGGCGAGTCCTGGCCCTGCAGTTCGGGGTGCAGGCGCTCCAGCTCTTCCAGACGCCGCATCCACCCGTCGTAGGTCGCGTCGTCGACGAGCGAGGTGTCGCGTCCGTAGTAGGCGTCTTTGGCCTCGAGGATGCGGGTCGTCAGCTCCTCGGCCTCGATCCGAGCGTCTTCCAGTGAGATGTTCTCCGCCACCTGCTCAGTCTAGGAGCGGCCGCCGACATCCGCCGGGATCAGACGCCGACCGGAACCGCCGAGACCGTGGTGTCGATCGTGAACTGGCCCAGCACGCGCGTGCCGACGTACAACACCGCGGTCTGCCCCGGTGCGACGCCGTCGAGCGGAACCTCCGGAGCCACACGGACGCCGTCCGCGGTCACGGTGGCCGTGGCGGGAACGGGGTCGGCGTGCGCGCGGA
This sequence comes from Microbacterium sp. K41, assembly GCF_004794395.1. NCBI lineage: Bacteria > Bacillati > Actinomycetota > Actinomycetes > Micrococcales > Microbacteriaceae > Microbacterium > Microbacterium sp. K41. The sequence goes on from NZ_SSDO01000328.1 coordinate 79,700, forward strand.
TCTGCACGTCGCATGCGAAGGACGACTCCACGGGCGCCGCGCCGGCCCAGCTGAACCGCTCCCCCGCGATCTCGGCGATCGCGAGCGCCTCCTTCGGCCCGACGACCACGGTGTTGGACACCGGCCGGACCTCCAGCACGAACCGGGGCTTGCCGTCCGCGGCCGGCACCCCGAGCTTGAGCCCTCGCCGCTGCCCCACCGTGAAGGCGTGCGCGCCCTCGTGCTCGCCGACCACCGCGCCGCTGCGGTCGACGATCTCCCCGGCCTCCGCACCGACCTTCTCCGCCAGCCACCCGCGCGTGTCGCCGTCCGGGATGAAGCAGATGTCGTGGCTGTCGGGCTTCTGGGCGACGGTCAGGCCCCTGGCTGCCGCCTCAGCGCGCACGACCGCTTTGGAGGGCGTCGTGCCGAGCGGGAAGTAGGTGTGCGCGAGCTGCTCGGCGGTGAGCACACCGAGCACGTACGACTGGTCCTTGGCGTTGTCGGATGCCCGGTGCAGCTCCCGGCCGTCCGGCCCCTCGATCAGGGTGGCGTAGTGCCCCGTGCAGACGGCGTCGAAGCCCAGCTCGATCGCCCGTTCCAGGAGCGCGGCGAACTTGATCTTCTCGTTGCAGCGCATACAGGGGTTCGGGGTGCGCCCGGCGCGGTACTCGGCGATGAAGTCGTCGATCACGTCGTCACGGAACCGCTCCGAGAAGTCCCACACGTAGAAGGGGATCCCGAGCAGGTCGGCGGCGCGGCGCGCATCGAGCGCGTCCTCGATCGTGCAGCAGCCGCGGCTGCCCGTGCGCAGCGTCCCGCCCGCGCGGGACAGGGCGAGGTGCACGCCGACGACGTCATGCCCGGCCTCGACCGCCCTCGCCGCGGCGACGGCGGAGTCGACGCCGCCGCTCATCGCCGCAAGGATACGCATGGGTCCAGTCTACGAGCGCGCAGCTGAGCCGGCGCCGGACGCACGCGCATACGCGTCCGCGATCACCGACAGCACGGCGTCCACGTCATCATCGCGGGAGGTGCGCCCCAGAGAGAAGCGCAGCACGCTGCGGGCGTCTCGCTCCGACCGGCCCATCGCCATCACCACGTGGGAGGGCTCCGCGACCCCCGCCTGACAGGCCGAGCCGGTGGACACCGATACCCCGGCGACGTCGAGGAGGAAGATCAGGCTCTCCCCCACGGCCCCCGGGAACAGCAGCTGCGCATTGCCCGGCAACCGCACGTGCGGGTCGCCCAGGAGCTCGGCGGCGGGCACCCGCGCGCGAACGCCCTCGACGAGGCGGTCGCGCAGAGCACGCAGCCGACGCGCCTCCTCCTCGCGCTCGCTCTCG
>NZ_SSDO01000329.1:0-728 GCF_004794395.1 Microbacterium sp. K41
GCCGACGTCGACGCGGGCGGGGTCGAGAACTCCGCGACCGCGACCGGCACGCCTCCCGGGGAGGATCCGGTCCCCTCGGAGCCCGACACGGTGGTGACGCCGGTCGATCAGGTGCCGTCGCTGTCGTTCGACAAGGTCGCCGGTGCTCCGGTGGATGTGAACGCCAATGGCATCACGGATGAGGGCGACACGATCGACTACACGTTCACGGTCACGAACACGGGTACGGTCACTGCGACGGACATCGCGGTCAGTGACCCGAAGGTCGGGACGGTGACGTGTGATGTCACAACCCTGGCCCCCGGTGAGGTCGCGAGCTGCTCGGCGGCGACCTACACGGTGACCGCGGCGGATGAGCAGGCCGGTGAGGTGGCGAACACGGCGACCGCGACGGGGACGGATCCGAACGGTGACCCGGTCCCGTCCGACCCGGATTCCACAACGACCCCGTCGGAGGCCTCGGCCCCGGGGGTGACGATCGACAAGACGGCGGGTGACCCGGTGGACGTCAACGGCAACGGCCTGACCGATGTCGGCGACACGATCGCTTACTCGTTCACGATCACGAACACCGGCAACGTTCCCCTCGCGGATGTCGGTGTGAACGACCCCAAGGTCGGCACCGTCACCTGCGACGTCACGACGCTCGCCCCCGGCGAGGTCGCGACCTGCACCGCGGCGCCGTACGTCATCACGCAGGCCGACGTCGACGCGGGCGGGGTCGAGAA
>NZ_SSDO01000330.1:0-7152 GCF_004794395.1 Microbacterium sp. K41
CCCGCCCCCGCCCCACCGGGCGACGGTGCCGTGGACCGCGACGAGCCGCCGCTGCCCGGAGACGACGAGGCGCCCGCCTTCGACGACGAGCCGCCCTACGACCCGTCGTACGAGCCGGCGTACGAGCCGCGATCCCCGTCCGCCCCACCAGCGGCGCGCCCCACCGCGCAGCCGTCCAGGGCCGCCGCACCGTCGGTCGCCACCCCGCCCGTCGTGGTCGAGCGCACCCCCGCCGCCGGGGGCGTGCAGCGCTACGGTGAGGCCGTGATCCGCCAGGTGCTCGGAGCGACGTTCCTTCGCGAAGAGCCCTACGAGCCCCCCACGAGGTTCTCCTGATGTACGACGGCATCGTCCAAGAGCTGATCGACGAGTTCGGCCGGCTTCCCGGCATCGGGCCCAAGTCCGCGCAGCGCATCGCGTTCCACATCCTGCAGACGCCCACGTTCGACGTGGCACGGCTGGCCGAGCTGCTCACCGAGATCCGCGTGCGCGTGCGCTTCTGCGAGATCTGCGGCAACGTCGCGGAGCAGGAGCGGTGCGCGATCTGCCGTGATCCCCGTCGCAATCAGGCGCTCATCTGCGTGGTCGAGGATGCGAAAGACGTGGCGGCGATCGAGCGCACGCGTGAGTTCCGTGGCCTGTACCACGTGCTCGGCGGCGCCATCAGCCCGATCGCGGGCATCGGACCGGACGATCTGCGCATCGCACAGTTGATGACGCGCCTCGCCGACGGCACGGTGCAGGAGGTCATCATCGCCACGAACCCCAACCTGGAGGGCGAGGCGACCGCGAGCTATCTGAGCCGGCTGCTCACCACGATGCAGATCACGGTGTCGCGCCTGGCGTCGGGGCTGCCCGTGGGCGGCGACCTCGAGTACGCCGACGAGGTCACGCTCGGTCGTGCCTTCGAGGGGCGGCGCGTGCTGTGACCCCGCACTCCGGCTTCACGCGCCGGGGCTGGCTGCTCTTCGGAGTCATGGCCCTGCTGTGGGGCGTGCCCTATCTGTTCATCAGCATCGCGGTGGAGTCGATCTCCCCGCCGGCGATCGTCGCGGGCCGCACGCTGATCGCGGCGCTGCTGCTGCTGCCGTTCGCGCTGCGCAGCGGAGCCCTGCGCGCGGCGCTCCGGCACTGGCCCTGGGTGCTCGCGTTCGGCGCTGTCGAGATGGCCGGGCCCTTCGTGCTCCTCGGTCACGCGGAGCTGACGCTGCCGTCGGGGATGACGGGGCTCCTGGTCGCGACGGTTCCGCTGTTCGCGGCGCTGATCGCGCTCGGAGGCGGCGACCGCGGCGTGCTGCGCCCCGCCCGGGGCATCGGTCTGCTCGTGGGTTTCGTCGGCGTCGCGATCGTGGTGGCCGGCCCCGGTCTGTTCGGCGGCGACGTGAGTCTGCTGGCGGCGGGTGAGGTCCTGCTGGTCGCGGTGCTCTACGCGATCGCGCCCTTCATCGTGGCGCGAAAGCTGGCCGACGTGCCGTCGCTGGGCACCATCACGCTGTCCCTGCTGATGATCGGCCTCGTCTATCTGCCGATCGGTCTCCTCACACAGCACGAGGTGCCGACGCTGCCCTCGCTCGGGGCGCTGCTCGCCCTGGCGGTGATCTGCACGGCGCTGGCGTTCCTGGCGTTCTTCGCCCTCATCCGGGAGGTGGGGCCGGTGCGCGCTCCGCTGTTCACGTACGTCAACCCGGTGGTCGCGATCGTGCTGGGCGCGATCGTCCTGTCCGAGCCGCTCACGCCGGGTCTGCTGATCGGCTTCCCGCTGATCATCGTCGGCTGCTGGTTCGCCGCGACCGGCGGCCGGCTGCGCCCCGTGCCGCCGCCGTCCTCCACCCCGGCCCCGCCCCTCGCCCTCTAGCGCCCGCGCCCTGCGGTGAGTCGCGCACGCGGTGAAGGGTCCGCGTCCGTCACATGCGCGGTCGGGCATGTGCGCGATCCGTAGAATGAGCGTGGGCGGATCCGCCCGTCATCCCCGGGAGTGAACGTGGCCCTCATCGTGCAGAAGTACGGCGGCTCGTCCGTCGCGAACGCAGAGAGCATCAAGCGCGTCGCCAAGCGCATCGTCGACACCCGTCGTGCGGGCCACGACGTGGTGGTCGCGGTCAGCGCGATGGGCGACACGACCGACGAGCTGCTCGACCTCGCCAACGAGGTGGCGCCGATCCCGGCTCCGCGCGAGCTCGACATGCTGCTGTCCAGCGGTGAGCGCATCTCGATGGCGCTGCTGGCGATGGCGATCCACTCGATGGGCTTCGAGGCGCGGTCCTTCACGGGCAGCCAGGCCGGGATGATCACGGACTCGCAGCACGGCGCCGCGCGCATCGTCGACGTCACGCCGGTGCGGCTCCGTGAGGCGCTCGACGAGGGCGCGATCGTGATCGTCGCCGGGTTCCAGGGCTTCAACCGCGACACCCGCGACATCACCACCCTCGGCCGTGGCGGCTCCGACACCACCGCCGTGGCCCTGGCGGCAGCGCTCGACGCCGACGTCTGCGAGATCTACAGCGACGTCGACGGCATCTTCACCGCGGACCCGCGGGTGATCCCGAGGGCGCAGAAGCTCGACCACGTGTCGAGCGAGGAGATGCTCGAGCTCGCGGCGAACGGTGCGAAGGTGCTCTACATCCGCGCGGTCGAGTACGCACGCCGTCACGGCGTCCTGATCCACGCCCGGTCGACCTTCTCGTCGGCCGAGGGCACGTACGTTCTGGGCGAGGGCATGAAGAACCCTCGCGAAGCCGAGGGAGCAGCCATGGAAGAGCCCATCGTCGCCGGAGTCGCCACGGACTTCAGCCAGGCCAAGATCACGGTCGCGGGCGTGCCCGACGTTCCTGGCAAGGCCGCCGACATCTTCAAGATCGTCGCGAAGTCGGGCGCGAACGTCGACATGATCGTGCAGAACGTGTCGGCCGCGTCCACCGGACGCACCGACATCTCGTTCACGGTGCCGAAGGCGGATGCCACCGCAGCCCTGAAGGCCCTCGCGGGTGAGCAGGCCGAGGTCGGCTTCCTGAACCTGGTGCACGACGACCAGATCGGCAAGCTCTCGGTCGTCGGTGCGGGCATGCGCACGCACTCGGGTGTGTCGGCGACGCTGTTCGAGGCGCTGTCGGAGGGCGGCATCAACATCGAGATGATCTCCACGTCGGAGATCCGCATCTCGGTGGTCCTGCGCGCCGACGACCTGGCCGAGGCGGCCCGCACCGTGCACACCGCCTACGGGCTGGACGGCGAGGCCGAGGCGACGGTCCACGCCGGCACCGGTCGCTGATCCTGCCATCGGCCGTCCGGATCCTGCCGCCGTCGTCACGGCGCCGTCACGCGGGCGGTCGGCCGCTGTCGGCACGGTAGACTCACCGAAACCCTGACACCGGCGCCAGGCGTGGCCTCCGCATCCCGTCGCCGCGCCCGAAGCCTCGTACGCCGTACCGCACGAAGCCAAGGAACCTCATGACCCGCATCTCCGATTCAGGACTCTCCGTCGCCATCGTCGGCGCCACCGGCCAGGTGGGCACCGTGATGCGCGAGATTCTCGCGGAGCGGTCGTTCCCGATCCGCGAGCTGCGCCTGTTCTCGTCGTCGCGATCCGCGGGCACCGCGATCGAGTTCGGCGTCGCGACCGTGATCGTGGAAGACGTGGAGACGGCAGACCCCGCGGGCATCGACATCGCCCTGTTCTCCGCCGGCGCGACCGCGAGCCGTGCCTACGCGCCGCGGTTCGCCGAGGCGGGCGCGGTCGTGGTCGACAACTCGAGCGCGTGGCGGATGGACCCCGAGGTCCCGCTCGTGGTGAGCGAGGTCAACCCGCACGCGATCGACGCCCGTCCGAAGGGCATCATCGCCAACCCGAACTGCACCACGATGGCGGCCATGCCGGTGCTCAAGGCGCTCGACGCCGAGGCCGGGCTCGAACGGCTCATCGTCTCGACGTATCAGGCGGTCTCCGGCTCCGGTCTCGCCGGCGCCCAGGAGCTGCTGGGCCAGGTCGAGGGCGTGCTGGCTCAGGGCAACACCCTGGAGCTGGTGCACGACGGTTCTGCCGTCGACTTCCCGGAGCCCGAGAAGTACGTGGCACCGATCGCGTTCGACGTCATCCCGTTCGCGGGCAACCTCGTCGACGACGGTGACAACGAGACCGACGAGGAGAAGAAGCTCCGCAACGAGAGCCGCAAGATCCTCGAGCTCCCGGGTCTGCGCGTGGCGGGGACGTGCGTGCGGGTGCCGGTGTTCACGGGTCACTCCCTCTCGATCAACGTCGAGTTCGCGCGGGACATCACGCCCGAGCGCGCGCGCGAGGTCCTGAGTGCGGCCCCCGGGGTCGTGCTCGATGAGGTGCCGACGCCCCTGCAGGCCGCGGGCAAGGACCCGAGTTTCGTCGGTCGCATCCGCGCCGACCAGTCCGCGCCGGAGGGCAAGGGGCTCGTGCTGTTCCTCAGCAACGACAACCTCCGCAAGGGAGCCGCGCTGAACGCGGTGCAGATCGCCGAGGTACTCGCGGAGCGCCTCGCCCCCGTGCGCTGACCCGGGGCGCGGGACCGTCCCGCCCACGGGGACAGCGGGACCTGACCGTCATCGCATATCGGCATGCTCAAGGATCGAACCGCTCGGCAGGTAACGTGTTAGCCGGCCGGGGTCGCCGCTCCGCGCATCCGCGGGTCCCGACGGAGACCTCCTAGCCGGGCCGTCCCGATCGGGGCGGCTCCTGGTCGTCCCTCCGCGGGGGCGCAGGCGCCGCGGCGCGTGCGCGCGGAGGGGCGTGGATTCTGGGGGTAGGACGAATGGGTCTCGATCGGAGATCACGGGGGGCACGATTCCGTCGTGCCCTGGCGACTGCGGCCGCGGTGACGGCGACCATCGCGGGCTCGCTGGTGGTCGGGGGTGCGCCGGCGTCTGCGGCGGCGGCTCCCGATGGCCTGACGCAGGAGACGGCCGCAGCGTCGTGCTGGGAGGTGAAGCAGAACGATCCGACCGCGCCGGACGGCGTGTACTGGCTGGTGACTCCGCGGCTCGTGGCGCCACAGCAGTTCTATTGCGATCAGACCACCGGCGGAGGCGGGTGGGTGCTCATCGGCCGCGGCCGCGAGGGGTGGAAGGAGGGCTACAACGGTGTGGGAACACCCGAGCAGGTCCGCGACACCCCGGCGGGCACTGCGGCGTTCGCGCCCGCGCAGCTGTCGTCGAAGACGATCGACGGGTTGCTCGACGGCGGTCGCGTCGACGCGCTGCAGGAGGGCGTGCGTGTCCGTCGCGCGCTCGACACGGCGGGTTCGGCGTGGCAGGAGGTGCGCTTCTCCTTCGCCAACCGCGACCGCTGGGTGTGGACGATGGGCGGCGGGCACGTCCTCACGTCGTTCTCCTTCAAGAACCCGGGGGAGCGGTCGAAGACCACCGGCAGCGGCGGGACGTCGGCTGTGTTCGGCGTCGACACCGGCACCAAGCGCGTCCGCTTCGAGGAGGGCGATCTGCCGTACCGCTTCCGCAACGGCTGGTCGTTCGGGGCGCAGGTGTCGGGGAACGAAGACCCGTCGTCGTACCTGTGGGCTCCGGCGGGCACGAGGGGCAAGGCGCGCCCCTTCGCCCAGGTGTTCCTTCAGCCGAAGCTCATGACCAGAGACCTCGACTACGGCACGATCGGGTCCCAGGGTGCTCCGGCCATCACGCAGTCCGCGATTCCCAACAGCAACGCCATGACCACCACGTGGGGTGTCGCCGGGCTCGCCAACGGGCTGTCCGGGGAGGCGAACACCGAGGTGGCGTCCTTCGGCGAGGCGGGCGGCAACGTGTTCGTCGGCGGGAACTTCGCCACGGTCCAGCAGTCGGAGGCGGGCGCCGGTCAGGTGGCGCAGCCCTACCTCGCCGCGTTCGCCCTCGGCACGGGCGCGTGGGTCTCGTCGTTCCGGCCCGTCCTGAACGGGCAGGTGAAGGCGATCGCCGGTCTTCCCGACGGGCGGGTCGCCATCGGCGGCCAGTTCTCGACGGTGAACGGCGTTCCGCAGGCCGCGATCGCCTTCCTCGACCCGGCGACCGGGCAGCTGTCCGGTCCGCAGGTCGTCGCCGAGCATCGGGCGGCGGGGGCGGTGCCGTACGTGCGGGACTTCGACGTGCAGGGGGACTACCTGTATGTCGCCGGTTCGTTCACCCACCTTCGGGCGGCCTCGTCGACCGTCAGCGCGAGCGCGTGGGACGGGGGCCGGATCGACCTCACGACCGGACGGCCGGACACGGCCTGGAATGCCAACCTCAACGGCACGAGCATGTCCGTGGACGCGTCGGCGGCCGGCGATCGTGCGTACTTCGCCGGCTACTTCACCATGCAGGGGGCGATCACGACCACCAGCGCTGCGGCCCTGCAGACCACGGCGGGTGCCGCCGGTGTCACGCCGCACTGGACGCCGACGTTCAGCAGACCGATGTACGACGCCGCGGGGAACCCCACGGGGTGGGTCTATCAGAACGCGGTGACCGAGACGGGCGGTCGACTGTGGCTCGGCGGATCCCAGCACTCCCTGTTCTCCTACGACCGCACCGACTTCCGCCTGATCAGTGGAAACGTCACGCTGAAGGGTGGCGACTTCCAGACGATCGCCCAGAACGCGGACTCGACCCTCATCGCCGCCGGGTGTCACTGCGGTGATTGGGTGTATGAAGACGCCTACACGAACCCGGAGACGCCGACGACTGCCTCGGAGATCGACGACATGTCGTTGATCGGCGTCTGGGACGCGGTGACGGGTCGACACGTGTACGAGTTCGCGCCCGATCTTCAGGCGCGCGAGGGGCACGGTGCCTGGGCCTCGTTCTTCGACAGCACGGGTGTGCTGTGGGCGGGTGGCGACATCACCCGCTCGGTCCGTGCGGGTGGTTCCCGGCAATGGTCCGGTGGTTTCGTGCGGTTCGCTCCGAGGGACTCCGTCGCCCCCGCCGTGCCGACGGGCCTCACGGTCACCCCGGCCGGCGGGGCGACGACGTTGACGTGGAACCGCATCTCGGATTCGAGCTCGGTCACCTACGAGGTGCTGCGCGGCAACCGCGTGATCGCGTCGACGACGGCGGCGAGCTACACGGCGCCGGCGTCGTCGGAGGCTGCGACGTACTACGTCCGGGCGCGGGATGCGGCGGGCAACCGCTCCGCGACCACGGCGGGTGTCGCCGCGG
>NZ_SSDO01000331.1:0-15321 GCF_004794395.1 Microbacterium sp. K41
GCTCAGCCCGGCGGCGGCCGACCGGAGCCGGTCCCGCCGGGCCGACCCCGCCCCGTGCGTCATGAACCGAGGGTAACCCCGGCGCAGCGGATCAGAGCGCGTTGCGTCGTGCGACCTCGCCCAGCCACGCCAGCGACGGCTTCGGGAACCGCTCGAACGTCTCGTGGTCGAACCCGATCAGCCCGAAGGTCGGCCGGAAGCCGCTCGCCCACTCGTAGTTGTCCAGCGCGCTCCAGTGCTGATACCCGCGCACCTCGATGCCGTCCGCGATCGCGCGGTGCAGGCCCTCCAGTGCGCCCTGCGTGTAGGCGATGCGGCGGGTGTCGTCGGCCGTGGCGATGCCGTTCTCGGTCACGATCACCGGCACCCCGCCACTGCGCTGCCACGCGCTGCGCACCCCCAGCTCGAGCGCGGGCGGGTAGAACTCCCACCCGGTCAGCGTCGTCTCCACGTCGTCGGCGACCGGCCGCGGGCCCTCCGGACCGATGAACGTGCGCGTGTACGCCTGCACGCCCACGAAGTCGTCACCGGCCGACTGCTCCAGGTACCAGTGGTCGCGCGGGTCGCCGTAGGCCGCCAGCATCTCGTCGGCGCCCGGCTCGCCCGTCGAGTGGAAGGCCTGGGTCGCGATGGTCCACCCCGCCTGCGCGCCCGGCACGGTGTGCACGAGTTCGGAGGCCCGGCGGTGCGCGGCCAGCAGTGTGTCCGCCACGGCGAGGTCGGGATTGGGCAGGCCGTAGGCGACGAGGTTGGCCGCGTCCTCTCCCCCGGCCAGCATCGCGGCGATGTTGGGCTCGTTGATCGTGCACACGTAGCGCACGCCGTCGAGGATGGGCAGCACGGTCTCCACGTAGCGCGAGAACAGGTCGACCGCGTCTTCCGCGCGCCAGAAGCCGTCGCGCTGGAACCACTGCGGCACCGTGAAGTGCATGAGGGTGACCGTCGGGTCGAGCCCGTGCTCCCGCGCGGTGTCGATCATGCGGCGGTAGTGGTCGAGCATCGCCCGTGACACGAAGCCGCGCTCCGGCTCGATCCGCGCCCACTCGACCGAGAAGCGGTAGGAGTTCAGCCCCGCCTCGGCCAGCAGCCGCATGTCCTCCGGGTAGCGGTGGAAGTGGTCGGCGGCGTCGCCGGAGGGCTCGACCATGGGCGAGTCGGGGGCGTGCTCCATCGCCCACCAGTTGCTCGTGGTGTTGTTGCCCTCCACCTGATGGGCGGCGGTCGCGGCGCCCCAGAGGAAGCCGTCGGGGAATGCGAGCACGGATGCGCTCCTCTCTCTTTCTTGCAGATCTCCCGGCACGGTTCAGCGCGCGCGGGAGGGGTTGGGCACGGCGTCGAGCAGCTCGACCGTGTACGGGTCCTCGGGGTGCTGGAGCACGTGCGAGGTCTCGCCGCGCTCCACGACCCGTCCGCCGTTGAGCACCAGGATGTTCTCGGTGACCAGGCGCGCGCTCAGCAGGTCGTGCGTGATGTAGAGCATGCTGATGCCCCAGCGCTCACGCAGGTCCTCCAGCAGCGCGAGCACGCCGGCACGCAGCGACACGTCGAGCATCGACACGGGCTCGTCGGCGATCAGCACCTGCGGGTCGCTCGCGAGCGCACGGGCGATCACGACGCGCTGCCGCTGTCCGCCGGAGAGCTGGTGCGGCAGCTTGGCCGCGAACTGCTCGACGGGCGTGAGGCCGACGGTCTCCAGCAGTTCGAGCACGCGCGCCCGCGCCTCGGTGCCGCGCAGCGTCGTGTAGTTGCGGATCGGGCGGGACAGCGCATACTCGACCGTGTGCAGCGGGTTCAGGGCCGCATACGGGTCCTGGAACACCATCTGCACGTCCTTGCGGAGGTCGCGCAGGCCCCGGCGCTTCAGTGCGGCGACGTCGGTGTCGCCGAAGCGGATCGTGCCGGCGGTGGGCTTCTCGACGCCGGTGAGCATCTTCGCGATCGTCGACTTGCCCGACCCCGAGGCGCCGACCAGCGCGAGGGCCTCCCCCGGCTCCAGCCGGAAGGACACGTCGTCGACCGCGACCACCGGCTCCTGCCCGCGCCGTGGCGCCGGGTACCGCTTGGTGACGCCGTCCACCACGATCGCGGCGTCCGCGCGCCGGGTGTCGCGCGCAGACACGGTCGGCAGGGTCTCGGTGACGTCGGTGCGGCTGCGGCCCTCGCGGCGGCGGGTGCCCACATCGAGGAACCCGGGGATCTCGATCTTCTCCGCCCGGGGGTCGGCGTAGTGGCTCAGCAGCATGCGCGTGTACTCGTCCTGCGGACGGTGCAGGATGTCGTGGCTCGGGGCGTCCTCCACGATGCGGCCCTCGTGCATCACCATGACCCGGTCGGTGGCCTCGAGCACGATGCCGAGGTCGTGGCTGATGAGGATCGCCGTGAACCGTTCCGACCGCTGCAGCTCCTGGATCGTGTCCATCACCGCGTGCTGCACGAGCACGTCGAGGGCCGTGGTCGGCTCGTCGAACACCATGAGCTGCGGCTCCAGCGACAGCGCGAGGGCGATCGAGGCGCGCTGCCGCATGCCGCCCGAGAGCTCCCCGGGGTAGCGGTCGAGCACCTCGGGCTTCAGGCCGACCTTGCCCACGAGCTCGCGGGCCCTGGCCTCACGGGCCTCGCGGGGCACATGTCCGTGCGCGGCGAAGATGTCGCGGAAGTGACCTGCGACCGTGCGCACGGGGTTGAGCGCGTTCATGCCCGACTGCAGCACCATCGCGAAGCCGCCCTGCCGCTGGCGGCGCAGTCCCTCGGCGTCGAGCTCGCGGATGTCGCGCCCGTCGAACAGGATGCGACCGCCGCTGATGCGCGCCGGGGGCTTCTGCAGCCGGGTCAGCGCGAACCCGAGCGTGGACTTGCCCGACCCGGACTCGCCGACGAGTCCGACGAACTCGCCGCGTCGCAGCGTGAACGACACGTCGTGCACGGCCTGCACGGGCTGCTGCCCCGGGGAGGCGTACTCGACGGACAGGTTCTGCACGTCGAGGAGGATTCCGTCGTTGCGATCCGAGGTGTGCGCGGTCATGGCGCTCATCGCCCCTTCCCTTCCCGCAGGCGCGGATTGGAGATGCCGTCCACGCCGAAGTTGATGAGTGTGAGGCTGAGGGCCAGCAGGGCGATGCACAGACCGGGGGCGAACAGCAGCAGCCACTGCCCGGTGAGCAGCGAGTTGGAGTTCTGCGCCCAGTAGAGCATGGTGCCCCAGCTGACGATGCTGGAGTCGCCGAGGCCGAGGAACTCCAGGCCCGCCTCCGCCAGGATCGCCGCGGTGGCCGCGCCGAACAGGGTCCCCGCGATGATCGAGGTCATGTTCGGGAGGATCTCGCGGAACACGATGCGGGCCCTGCTGTCGCCGGAGAACTGGGCCGAGGTGACGAAGTCGTTGCCGCGCAGCGACTGGGTCTGGCTGCGCAGCACGCGCGCGCCCCACGCCCACCCGGTGACCACGATCACGGCGATGATCATGAGGATGCCGCCGTTCTGCAGGTACGCGGCGATCACGATCATGAGCGGCAGGCCGGGGATCACGAGGAACAGGTTCACGATGAACCCGACGACCTCGCCGGCGAAGCCGCGCATGTACCCCCAGCTCAGGCCGATCAGCACCGCGACGATCGTGGACAGGATGCCGGCGGCGAAGCCGACCAGCAGACTCACTTGCGCACCGTAGATCAGCTGGCTGAGCACGTCCTCGCCCGCGGCGGTCGTGCCGAGCCAGTGCTCCCACGACGCGTCGGCGTTGCGCTCGAAACCGTTCTCCTTCGGGCCGTACGGCGCGAGGAGCGGCGCGAACACCGCGACCAGGACGAAGAAGGCGAGGATGCACAGCCCGAGCCGGGCCTTGCCGTTGGCCCACAGGGTGCCGACCATGCGCCCGAAGGAGCGCCACGGGCTGGGGGCAGCGATCCGATCGGCCGGGATCTTGACGTTCATGGTGGAGGTCATCGTCTGGTCCTCGGGTCGAGCACGCAGTGCAGGCGGACGGGGAAAGGAGGGATCATCATCGGCGCGTCCTCGGGTCGAGCACCCCGTAGAGGATGTCCACGAGGAAGTTGGCGATGAGCACGCTCACGGTGATCATCAGGAACAGCGCCTGCATGAGCGGGTAGTCCTGCCCGATCACGGCGTTGAACAGCAGGTAGCCGATGCCCGGATAGCCGAACACCTGCTCCACGAGGATCGACCCGCCCACCACGCCGCCGAGCGTGAGCCCGAAGCCGGTGAGGTTCGGCAGGATCGCGTTGCGCGCGGCGTAGCGGAGCGCGATCGTGCGCCCGCGCAGCCCGTTGGCCTCACCGAAGGTGATGTAGTCCTCGCCGAGCGTGTTGATCATGGCGTTGCGCATGCCGATGATCCAGCCGCCGAGCGACGTGAGCAGGATCGTCAGCGCCGGCAGGAACGCGTGGCGCACCAGGTCGACGATGAAGTCCCACGTGAACCCGGGCGTCGTGGTCGCCGAGTAGGCGCCGGTCGTCGGGAACCAGTGCAGCACGTAGCCGAGGAAGAACAGCAGCAGCAGCGCGGTCCAGAAGTACGGGAAGGTGCTGAGGAACGAGCCGGTCAGCGTGGGCAGCGAGTCGAGCCAGGTGCCGCGCCGCCACGCGGCCATCACGCCGATGAGGGTGCCGATCACGAACGCGAGGATCGTGACGATGCCCACCAGGCCCAGCGTGTACGGCAGCGCCGTGGACACCATGCTCGACACCGACTGCGGGTAGAACGTGTACGAGACGCCGAAGTCGAGCCGTACGACCTGACCGAGGTAGGCGACGTACTGGTCCCACAGCGAGCCGGTCGGCACGCCGAGCTGCGCCTCGATCGCGGCCCTGGTCGCATCCGACACGGGTCCGTTCTGCGAGAGCTTGGCGATCGCGGCGTCGGCGGGCGAGCCGGGCATCATGCGCGGGAGGAAGAAGTTCAGCGTGACCGCGGCCCACAGGGTCAGGACGAACAGGCCGAGTTTCTGGGCGACGTACTTCACTGGTCGTCTCCGTTCACTCGCTTCAGGTGGGTGAAGATCATCAGGGGCGCCGAGTCGTAGTTCTGCGGGATCATGTACGGGTCGTCGGCGGACGGCCACCCGGTGAACTTCGCGTCGTTGAACAGGCCCCAGATGCCGCCGTAATACATGCCGATCACGGGCAGCTCGTCGTACACGATGTTCTGCAGCTCGTGCACGATCTCGCCCTGGCGCTGCGGGTCGACCGTCGCGCGGTACTCCGCGAGCAGCGCATCGGCCTCCGGTGAGCGGTAGCGCTCGAAGTTGTTCGTGGTCGACTCCCCGGACGGCACGTAGAAGTCGCTGGAGAGCAGGCTGTTGAACGCCTGGTAGACGTCGCCGTTGCCCATGCCGCCGATCGCCATCTCGAAGTCGCCGTTGCCGATCGCGCTCTGGTAGCCCGCGGGCTGCGGCAGCTTCAGCGAGACCTTGATGCCGATGTCTCCGAGCTGGCGCTGCACGGTCTGCGCGGCGCGGGTCCAGTCGGAGAAGCCGTTCGCGGTGGTGAGCGAGAACTCCAGCTGCTCGCCGTCCGGCCCCACCAGCCGATCGCCGTCGAGCGTGTAGCCGGACTCGGCGAAGGCGGCGAGCGCGGCGTCCTCGTCCTGCGCGATCATGCCCGCGTCGGGGATCTCGGGGTCGAGGTACTGCTCCTGGTTCGGCAGGATCAGGCCGGTCTGGCCGGCGGGCTTCATGTAGCCCTCTGACGCGGTCTCGGCGATCTCCTCGCGGTCGAGCGCGAGCGCGATGCCGCGGCGCACGTTCACGTCGTCGAACGGGGCGACCTCGAGGTTCGGCACCAGCGAGATCACGCCGCCCGGCGGGAACCACCAGGTGTTGTCCGGGCTGGCCGCGCCCCACGTGCCCTCCACGTCGGAGATGAACGCGTACGCCCAGTCGTAGCCGCGCGTGACGGTGTCGAGCTGGCTGTTGGTCGCCGGGAGGATGATGTGCTCGATCTCGATCCGGTCGGCCTGCCAGTAGTCGGGGTTGCGGTCCATCGAGTACTGCTGATCGTTGTAGTTGCCGAGCACGAACGGGCCGGTGCCGACCGGATCCTCGTTGCGCCAGGTGCCCGGATCCTGCACGTCCTTCCAGATGTGCTCCGGCACGATCATGGTCTGGCCGAGGATCGACAGCGACGGGGCGTCCTCGCTCTGCAGGTGGAAGACCACGTCGGAGCCGTCGACCTCGACCGAGTCGATGTGCTGCCAGGCGCCCTTGATGTCGAGAGACGGCTCATCCTTCAGCAGTTGGAACGTGAAGGCGACGTCGTCGGCCGTGAAGTCCTCGCCGTCGCTCCACTCGACCCCGTCGCGCAGCGTCATCACGATCGTGCGGGCGTCGGGCTGCGACCACGCGGAGGCCAGCCACGGGTTGAGCTCGCCGTCGAGCGGGTTCACCAGGATCAGCGGCTCGTAGATCCACCGCGAGGCGGTGCGCGTGTTGGTCAGGTACGGGTTGAAGTTCTTCGTGAAGAACGGGTTGCCGTGGTCGGCGTTGATCAGCATCGTGTCCTCGCCGATGGAGGGGTCGGGCTGGGAGCTGATCTGGATGCTGCAGCCGCTGAGCGCGATCGCCGCGGCCGCGAGCCCCACGACGGCGGCTCTGCGCCAGCGTCGGAAGGTGTGCGTCTCTGCCACTGGGGGACCTCATGTCGTCTCTGTCATGATGGGCGCCCCACGGGTCGGAGCGTCCGTCGGCCGAAGCCGCATGAGCGAGTGTAAGCGCATACATTTGCGATCGGCAACCCCTTGACACCGCGCTCCCGTCCGTTCGAGGCGCGTCAGGAGGGTCGCGCGGAGCTCTCCCGCAGGAGGATCTGCAACGGCAGCCGCACCACCGCGGGCGGGGCCTCCGGCTCCTCCAGCCGGCGCGCCAGCACCTGCACCGCGGCGCGGCCCAGCTCGATCATCGGCTGCCGGATCGTCGTCAGCGGGGGGACGGAGAGGGCGGCGGCGTCGATGCCGTCGAACCCGGTCACGAGCACGTCGTCGGGCACGCGCACGCCCGCGCGGTGCAGCACGTCGACGACCCCCAGCGCCATCTGGTCGTTCGCCGCGATCACCGCGGACGGGGGTGCGCCGTCGCGCAGCAGCTTCTCGGCCGCGCGCCGCCCCGATGCCCGCGTGAAGTCGCCGCGCAGCAGCCGCAGCTCCTCGGTCGCCCGGCCCGACGCCGCCACGGCCGCCACCACGCCCTCGCGCCGCTGCTCCGCGTCGGGCGAGTCCGCGGGACCCGCGAGGAACGCGACCGCACCCTCCCCGACCTGCGCGAGAACGTGCCGCGTGAGCTCGCCCATCGCCTCGGCGTTGCTGACCGTGACGTGGTCGTAGTCGTCGCCGCGCGGCGGACCGGACAGGACCACGACCGGGATGCGGCGCGCGAGCCGCGCCAGCACGTCGTCCGGCACGCTGCTCGCGAGCACCATGAGCCCGTCGACACGACCGGCCATGTCCCGCACGGTCGACCGGTCGGGGTCGTCGCGCCCCACGCCCACCATCAGCACGAAGCCCTGCTTCCACGCCTCCAGCTCGGCCCCGCGCAGCACCTCGTCCAGGAACAGCATCGAGGCGGCAGGGGCGCCGGGCTCGCCCTCGTCCTCCACCACCGTGAACGGCGGGGCCGCGGCTCCCGCACTCGACAGGACGTCGAGCGCGGGGGCGTCCTCCGCCGCGTCGAACCCCGGGAAGTACAGGCCCAGCACGCCCGTCCGGCGCTCGGCCAGCCCGCGCGCGCTCCCGCTCGGGACGTAGCCGAGAGCCGTGACCGCATCGAGCACCCGCTCGCGGGTCGCCGGTCGTACGGCATCGGGCGACCGCAGCACCCGCGACACGGTGGCGATCGAGACGCCCGCGTGCGCGGCGACGTCGTACACGGTCGCGGCCTTGCTCACGGCGGATCCCCCAGGGTCGAGTCGTCGGATCGGGTGTCAGGACAGCGTAGATCAGACCCGGCGGGCGATCAGCGCACCGTGCGGGCGCGTGCTCGCCTCCCCGGGCACGCGGGCGCGGGTCTCGGTCCCCTCGACCTCGAGCCCCGCGGCGGCGAGCAGCGGCGTGAGCGCCTCCGCGGACCAGAAGTACGCGGTCGTGATCGCGTGGTCGAACGGCGCGCGCGGCTCGCCGTCGAAGAAGCCCAGCAGCAGTCGTCCCCCTGGCGCGAGCACGCGCGCGAACTCGGCGAGCGCGGCGGGCACCTCGGTCGGCGGCGTGTGGATGAGCGAGTACCACGCGAGGACGCCGCCCAGCGACCCGGCGGGCTGCGGCAGCGCGAGGAAGGAGCCCTGGGTGACGTCGAGGCCGGGGTGCCTCGTGCGGGCCTCCGCGACGAACTCCGCCGACAGGTCGATGCCCGACACGTCGTGCCCCGCGTCGTGGAGGAACCGCGTCCACAGCCCGGGACCGCACCCGGCGTCGAGCAGGGCACCCGAGGTGGCTCGGCGCCAGCGATCGATCGTGTCGCGGTCGCGGGGATCCAGCTGCTCCACCGTGCCGGCGATCGCGACGTACTCCGCGGCGCGGCGGTCGTAGGCGGCCGCGATGGCGTCGTGCGCCTCCGCCGGTGTCGTCACCGGGTGCCCCCCGAGCTCATCGGGTACGGGCGGCGAGGGCGGCCTGGTAGAGGTCGCGCGTGGAGAGGCCGGTCTGCGCCGCCACCTCGGCCGCGGCCTCCTTCAGGCGCGTGCCGTCCGCGACCAGGGCCTGCACCTGGGCCAGCGCGTCGTCGGCCGACACCGCGCGGCGGGGCGCGCCCTCGACCACGACCACGATCTCGCCCTTCACGCCGTCGGCGGCCCAGGCGGCGAGCTCGGTGGCGGTCCCGCGGCGCACCTCCTCGTACAGCTTCGTCAGCTCCCGGCACACCGCGATCCGGCGGTCCTCGCCGAACGCCGCCCCCATGTCGGCGAGCGTCGCGGCCAGGCGCGACGGCGACTCGAAGAACACCATGGTGCGCGGCTCCGCGACGAGCGCCGTCAGGGTCGCCCGGCGCTCCCCCGGCTTGCGCGGCAGGAACCCCTCGAACGTGAAGCGGTCGGTCGGCAGACCCGAGATCGCCAGCGCCATGAGCACGGCGCTCGGACCGGGGATCGCGGTGACCGTGACCCCCTGCGCCACGGCCTCGGCCACGAGCCCGTAGCCCGGGTCGCTCACGGTCGGCATGCCCGCGTCGCTCATCACCACGACATCGGTGTCCGCGGCGAGGGCCGCCAGCTCCGCGGCCTTCTGCTTCTCGTTGTGGTCGTGCAGCGCGATCAGGCGCGGGCGGTTGGCGATCTGCAGCGCCTGCAGAAGCCGCTGCGTGGTGCGGGTGTCCTCCGCGACCACGACCTCCGCGTTCTCCAGCACCTCCACCAGACGCCGGGACGCGTCCCCGAGATTCCCGATGGGCGTGGCGGCGAGGATGATCACCCGCCCAGCTTAGGCGGGCGGGTGGCCATCCTGATCGCCGCGACGGCTCTCGCGATACCAGCGGATGACCATGGAGATCACGCCCACCACGAGCAGCACCCCGCAGGCGACGAAGAAGATCCGGAAAGCGACCTCGGTCGCAAGAGCGGCGTTGAGGAAAGCCAGGCCGGCGCAGAACAGAGTGGCGATCCACCCAGTGATCCGTGCCCCGCTGGGCCGCGCCTTCGTCGTCGGACTCTGATCCATGGGGGACCTCCTCTCCGTCTCGACAGGATGAGTCAACATGCGAAGTCCCCGGTGCTCGTGCGCTTCTCCTGCGCAATCTGTCCCAGATACGCCGCCCATGCGGCGACACTCCAGCCGGGACTGACGATCGTCACACCGATCGAACCGAAAAAGCCTCCGACAACTCTCCCGGCCTGCGCCCAACACGGACCGAGGTCGCGCGACGGCAGCGCGCGCCCCACGACCGCGACTTCGGAGACCGACGCCCCTCGCCCCATCGCCGCTTCAACGCTTGCTGACGCCGAAGGCGGGAAAACCAGGGCGGATGCGACGGCCAGAGCCGCGGCCGCGGTGAGTCTCGAGGAGAACCGAATGATCATGAACGCGTCCTATCTGTCCTCACACGTGGACAGTCTCACGCTACAGCGCCGGATACTCGACTGCTCTCGCTCCCGCCCTCGAACTCCTGGAATATCGGCATTCGTGCTCTGACGCGGCACGCGGCGAAACCGCGGCGAAGCGCACACTTCCGGGCACACGGAAGCGGGGTGTCTAGGCTGGAGCGGTGACCGCGCCCGAGCCCCTGCTGCCTCCCCCCGGGGCGCGGGCGACGCGGTACGAGCGGCTGCGCGACCGCGTGCTGCACGCCGCCGACTGGGGACGGGCCATCGGGTGGCTCGCACCGCTCGTGGTCACGGCGCTCGCGGCGGTGCTGCGGCTCGTGAACGTCGGGCACCCCCACCAGCTGGCGTTCGACGAGACGTACTACGTCAAGGACGCCTGGTCGCTGTGGACCCTCGGCTACGAGGGCGTCTGGGGGCAGGGCGCCGACGAGGCCTTCCAGACCCTGCAGGAGCTGCCGCTCACGAACAAGGGCGCGTTCATCGTGCACCCGCCGCTGGGCAAGTGGCTCATCGCGCTCGGCATGGCCATCGGCGGCCCCGACAACAGCGCCGGCTGGCGGCTGGCCACGGCCCTGCTGGGTGCGGGCTCCGTGCTGCTGGTGTACCTGATCGCCCGCGGGCTGACCGGATCAGTGGTCGCGGCCACCGTGGCGGGCACCCTTCTCGCGATCGACGGACTGAGCATCGTGCTGAGCCGCATCGCGCTGCTCGACGGCATCCTCACCTTCTTCGTGCTGCTCGGCGTGCTGTTCGTGCTGCTCGACCGGCAACGCACCATCCCCCTCCTGGAGCGCCGCGACCCCGACGCCCCCGACCCGCTGTGGGGTCCGGTGCTGTGGCGCCGCCCGTGGCTCGTCGCCGCGGGTCTCGCGCTCGGGGCGGCGTGCGCCGTGAAGTGGTCGGGCCTGTACGTGCTGGCCGGCTTCGGGCTGTACGTGGTGGTCACCGATGCGCTGGCCCGGCGCCGCGGCGGTGTGGTCGTGTGGCCCGCGTCCGCCGTGTTCCGCCAGGGGCCCGTGTCGTTCGTGCTGCTGGTGCTGCCGGCCGCGGCCGTGTACCTCGCGAGCTGGACCGGGTGGCTCGTGACCGACAAGGGCTACGACCGCGGCAGCGACGCGAACCCCCTGCTCGCGCTGTGGAACTACCACCAGGCGATGCTGGGCTTCCACGTGGGGCTCAGCCGCGGGCACCCCTACGCCAGCCCCGCGTGGGAGTGGCCGTTCCTGCTGCGACCGACCGCCGTCTGGGTCGACCCCGAGCCGACCGCGTGCGGGGTCGACCACTGCATCGGCGTGATCTCCGCGATCCCCAACCCGCTGATCTGGTACGGCGGCGTCGCCGCGAGCGTGTACCTGCTGTACCGCCTGGTGCGCGCGTGGATCGCCCGTCAGCCGATCGAACCGGCGCTCACGCTGCCGCTCGTGGGGCTCGCCGTGACCTACCTGCCCTGGCTGATGTTCCCCGAGCGGACGATCTTCCAGTTCTACACGGTGGTCATGATGCCGTTCCTGGTGCTCGCGCTGACGATGACGCTGCGGATCATCGCCGGGACACGCGACGATCCGCTGCACCGGCGCCAGTCCGGACAGCGCACCGTGGTGGTGTTCCTGACCGTGGTCGTGCTCGTGTCGGCGTTCTTCCTGCCGCTGTGGCTGGGGATCAGCGTGCCGTACGACTTCTGGCGGCTGCACAACTGGCTGCCCGGCTGGATCTGAGCACGGGAGCCCCCGACGGCGAGGCCGGTGCTCAGCCGGCGTCGTCGGTGGCCACGTGCTCGACCAGCGGCAGCACGCGCCCCGACAGGTGCGTGCGCATCGCGATGGACGACGCCGTGCGCGCCACCCCCGGCACGACGGCGACCCGGTCGAGCACCTCCTGCAGCTGCGTGGCATCGCGCGCGACCAGGCGCAGCTGCATGTCGCTCGCCCCCGTCACGGTGTGCATGTCCACGATCTCCGGCACCGCGTCCGCGAGCGCGGCGGCCACCTCGTCGTGCCCCACCTTCTGATCGATCTCGACCAGGCAGAACGCGACCATGCCGTAGCCGAAGCCGGCCGGGTCGACGCGCGGCACGATCGCCTCGATCACCCCGCCCTCGTGCAGTCGCGCGAGCCGGCTGGTGGCGGTGCCGCGTGCGATGCCCAGCCGCCGCGCACACTCCAGGATGGGCAGCTGCGGCGACTCGGTGAGCAACCGGATCAGCGCGGCGTCCAGCCGGTCGATGCGCACGCCGCTACTCCCGCACCACCCCGGGACGGGACACACCACGGGTGAGCCGCGCCACCACCAGCAGCACGACCGTCAGCCCGAGGGTCAGCAGCAGCTGCGTGCGTGCCGCGGGGTCGATCATCGCGAGGGCGATCACCCCGGTGAGCAGGGCCAAGCACAGCCACGAGATCCACGGGAAGCCCCACATCCGCATCGGCATCGCCTCGCCGGCGCGGTCCGCCCGGCGCCGCAGCACGATCTGCGAGACCGCGGTCGCCGTCCAGATCACCAGCAGCGTCGAGCCCACCACGTTCAACAGGGCGGGGAGCACCACATCGGGGAACGCCCAGTTCAGCCCGACCGTGACGAACCCGAACGCGACCGACGCCAGCACCGCCAGGTACGGCACGCCCGTGAGACTCGTGCGGGTGACCGCCAGCGGCGCCAGTCCGCGCTCCCCCAGCGAATACGCCATGCGGGAGGCGCCGTAGATGTTGGCGTTCATGGCCGACAGCAGCGCGACCACGACGATGAGGTCCATCACCAGACCGACACCCGGCACATGGAGCGTGTCGAGCACCGCCGAGAACGGACCGGCCTCCACCGCGGGGTCGTTCCACGGCAGCACCGCGACGATCACGAAGATCGAGCCGACGTAGAAGATGAGGATGCGCACCAGCACCTCGCGCACGATGCGGCGGATGTTGCGCGCCGGGTCGTCGGACTCGGCCGCCGCGATCGCCACGACCTCGGTGCCGCCGAACGCGAACACCACGATCAGGAGCGCCGCCGCGATGCCGGTGATGCCGTTGGGCGCGAAGCCGCCCTCGTCCACGAGGTTCGACACACCCGTGGCCGGAACACCGGGGATGAGGCCGACGATCGCGCACACGCCGACCACGAGGAACGCGATGATCGCGGCGACCTTGATCGCCGCGAACCAGAACTCGAAGGTGCCGTAGTTGCGCACCCCGAACAGGTTCACCGCGGTGAGGGCGACCACGAACACCAGCACCCACACCCACGCGGGCACGCCGGGGATCCAGCCGGCCACGATGCCCGCCGCCCCGGTCGCCTCGGCCGCGATCACCACGATCAGCTGGATCCAGTAGAGCCAGCCGACCGCGCTGCCGGCGCTGCGCCCCATCGCCTTCTGGGCGTAGGAGCTGAACGCGCCGGAGCTGGGGCGTGCCGCGACCATCTCGGCCAGCATCGCCATGACCAGCACGACGATGCCCCCGGCGACCAGATACGAGATAAGGACCGCGGGACCGGCGATCCCGATCGCCTGGCCGGAGCCGACGAACAGCCCGGCGCCGATCGCGCCGCCGAGCCCCATCATGGAGATCTGGCGCCGAGTGAGCCCGGGATGCAGGCCCTTCGTGGTGGTGGTCGTGACCGGGACCTCGACGCTCACGCGGACACCCCCATCAGGTCGGAGTCGCGGTCGGAATCGTGCGCGGCGTCGCCGCCGGAGACCGCCGCGGCGAGGGCGGCCTCGACCCTGTCGATGTCGGCGGCGGAGCCGGACGAGATCCGGATGCCCTCGCCGGGGAAGGCGCGGGCGACGACACCGCCGGCGTGCAGGAGGGCGTCGAGCTCGGCGGTGCGCTCCCCCGACGGGACCCAGACGAAGTTGGCCTGTGACGGGACGGCGGGCCAGCCCGCGGCGGTGAGCACGGCGTACAGGCGCTCGCGCTGCGCGACCACCTCGTCGATGCGGATGGCCAGCTCCTCCTCCGCCGCGAGCGACGCGAGGGCGGCGGCCTGCGCCAGGTCGGTCACACCGAACGGCACGGCCACCTTGCGCTGCGCCTCGGCGATCTCGCGCGGGGCGATCGCATAGCCGATGCGCAGGCCGGCGAGACCATAGGCCTTGGAGAACGTGTGGAGCACCGCGACGTGCGGGTGGCGGCGGAACAGCTCGATGCCGGCGCCGCGGCTCGCCGTGCGATCGAAGTGCACGTACGCCTCGTCGACCACCACGAGCACGTCGCGCGGCACGGCGGCCACGAAGCGCTCGAGCGCGTCCGCGTCGACGACCGTGCCGGTGGGGTTGTTCGGGTTGCACACGAACACCAGTCGGGTGTGCGGGGTGATCGCGGCGAGCATCGCGTCGAGGTCGTGGCCGTGCTGCGCGTCGAGCGGAACGGGCACGGGCGTGGCCCCCGCGATGCGCACGAGCGAGGGGTACGCCTCGAATGACCGCCACGCGAACACGACCTCGTCACCCGCGCCGGCGACCGCGTGGATCAGCTGGGCCGCGATCTCCACCGATCCGGCTCCCACCGTGACCTCGTCGACGTCGACGCCGTAGCGCGCGGCGAGCGCCTGCCGCACGGCCGCGGCACTCATGTCGGGATAGCGGTGGATGCCGGCGACGCGCTCCTGGACGACCTGCACGACGGAGGGCAGGGGCGGATGCGGGGACTCGTTGGACGAGAGCTTCGAGGCACCGGCGGGGGCCGAGCGGCCCTGACGGTAGGCGGGGACGGCGTCGAGGCCGGGACGGGCGGAGAGGGGCATCGTCAGAGCATCCTTGCTGTGATCCGGGTGGTGTCGCGCCACCCTAGAACGCACGTCGCCCCCTGGGCAATCGGTGCAGCGAATGGTGGGCATCGCGCGCAATCGAACGCCCGGCGTGCCGACCACCCTGGGCAGATTGCCCAGTCGACTCCGGGAGCGGGTGGAGGGCGCCGCGCGGTACGCTCGCCGCATGGGACACCCCTCCGGATTCGAGTACACGGTGCACGGCGACGAGGTCGAGATCCGTCATCGCGGCGTCCGCGCGACGGTCCTCCGCGGCCCGCGGGCACGGGACTTCCTCACGGAGGTCGAGAGCGGCGACCCGCAACTGCTGATGGCCCGCCTCACCGGCGACTACCGGCGGGGCAACGAGCGCGTGGCGCGGCGGCATCCGCGCAACCAGGGATGAGCGTCAGCGTTCCCTCGTGACCTCGGCGGGGTCGGCGGTGGGAAGCCGGCACACGAACGCCCGGCAGTCGTACAGGCGCTCGGGCGTCGCGGCCTTGCCCTCGAACAGCTCGAAGCCCGCCGCGGCGAACGCGGCGGCGAA
>NZ_SSDO01000332.1:0-3595 GCF_004794395.1 Microbacterium sp. K41
GCGAGGTTGCCGGCGGTCGCGGCGATCGGCGGTCTCCGGGCCGCGCAGGGCCTGTCGGCGACCGACCGCGCGGAGCTCCTCGCCACCGCCGACGAGAGCCTCGCGACCCTGTCGACCCTGGTGACCGACCTGCTCGACGTGAGCCGGGTGGAGGCGGGCGTGCTCGCGGTCTCGGCCTCGCGCGTGGACGCGGCCGGTCCCGTGCTCGCGGCGGTCGACGAGCTCGGTCTCGGTCCGTCCGAGGTCGACCTCGCGCTCGACCCCGCCCTGCCCGCGCTGTTCGCCGACCCGGTGCTGCTGCAGCGCGTGCTGGTGAACGTGATCGCGAACGCCCACCGTCACGCCCCCGAGGGCAGCCGGGTGCTGGTCACCACCAGCCGTCTGGGTGAGCGCGCCGAGATCCGCATCGTCGACCGGGGCGCGGGTGTGGCGCCCGAGCGCCGCGACCGCATCTTCCAGCCGTTCCAGCGCTTCGGCGACACCGACAACACGACCGGCCTCGGCCTCGGGCTCGCGCTGTCGCGCGGGTTCACCGAGGGCATGGGCGGTACCCTGACACCCGAGGACACGCCGGGTGGCGGACTCACGATGGTCATCTCCCTGCCGCTCGCCGCAGGGCCTGCCGACACGGAGGGCACGGAGTGAAGCTCCTCATCGCCGACGACGACCCCCAGATGGTGCGGGCGCTGCGCATCACGCTCGCCGCGCACGGCTACGAGGTGGTCGTCGCCGCGGACGGCGCCGCCGCGATCGCCGCCGCCGCGCAGTCGCACCCCGACCTCATCATGCTCGACCTCGGGATGCCGCGGCTCGACGGCATCGAGGTGATCCAGGCGCTGCGGGGGTGGACGACCGTGCCGATCATCGTCGTCTCCGGTCGCACGGGTTCCGCCGACAAGGTCGAGGCGCTCGACGCCGGGGCCGACGACTTCGTCACCAAGCCGTTCCAGGTGGACGAGCTGCTGGCGCGACTGCGCGCGCTCTCCCGCCGCGCGGTGGCCGCCAACGGCGAGTCGGTCGTGGCCTTCGGCGACGTGGTGGTGGATCTGGCGACCAAGACGGTCACCCGCTCCGGTACCCGCGTGCACCTGACGCCGACCGAGTGGCGCATGCTGGAGCACCTGGCACGGCACCCGGGGGCGCTGGTCACCCGGCAGGATCTGCTGAAGGAGATCTGGGGCAGCGCGCAGGTGTCCGACTCCGGCTACCTGCGCCTGTACATGTCGCAGTTGCGCAAGAAGCTCGAGAGCGAGCCCTCCTCGCCCGTGCACCTGCTGACCGAGGCGGGCATGGGCTACCGGCTGGTGCTCTGAGGCGCGAGGGTCGCCGGGGTCGCTCGACGCCGGCGCACGACGGCCACAACCCCCACGAGCACCAGGACCGCGGCCACCATGATCGCGGCGATGGCGGTCGGCGTGCTCTGCGGCTCGCCGGTCAGACGACCGACCGCGAGCCAGGCGAGCCCCCACGCGGTGGCGAGGGCGGGCGCGAGACGCCCGGTGAACCACGCGCTCGCGGCACCGATGAGCAGCACCACGGCGAGCACCGCGATGGCCCACACCTCCGCCTGCTGCTCCGCGCTCTCCGGGACGGTCTGCGTGAGCCAGGCGGCGGTGTTGGCGACGGTGGCGATCGTGACCCAGCCGAAGTGGAGCCCGTTGGCGCCGTCGGTGAGCACGCGGTCGACGGCGCTGCGGGCGGGGAATCGTCCCAGCAGCACGATCACACGCGCGAGCACGGCGAGCAGCAGCGCGATCACGAGCACCGTGAGCCACAGCGTGAGGTAGCGGGCGGTCACGAGCCACAGGCCGTTGAGCACCATCGACAGGGCGATCCAGCCGCCGACGGCCTCCTGCCGGGGGTCCTGGCGTCGGGCGGGGAGGGCCTGCCACGCCGTGTAGGCGAGCAGGCCGAGGTAGATGAGCGACCAGATCGAGAACGCCGGTCCGGCGGGCGCGAGATACGAGCCCTGAGCGGACAGCGCGCCGTTCTGCAGTTCGTCGACCGAGGTGCCGCCGAACGCGCCGGCACCGATGGCGGCGGCGATCAGCATGAACACGGCCGCCGCGATCACCAGGCTCTGGCGGAGGATGCCTTTCGTCGAAGTCTCCATGCCGCGACTCTAGGGTGACGGCACCTCCGCCGCAGTGCCCTTGACAGCCCCGCCGCCGATCGCTAACCAGGTAAGAGACTTGTGCCACCTCGCGTCATTCACCCGGCGGGTAAGATGTTACGTTTGACAGCACTCTGTTCCGCACGACCTGGGGGTGACCGCCGTGAGGATCGCACTCGTCTGCGACTACGCACTCGACCGCATCGGAGATGCGCAGGCCGTCGTCCTGCGCGAGGCGGAGCTGCTGCGCTCCGCGGGCGACGAGGTGGTGGTCATCGGCGCCGCGCAGCCGGGGAGCGCGCCACGCCCCGTGCCGCCGGGGGAGGCACCGATCCTGATGGCCGCCGCGTGGGTCATCCCCGGCGTCGAGATGCCGGCGATCCGCAACAGTCGTGCCCTGCGAGCGCGGCTGCGGCGCCTGTTCCGGGAGCGGTCGATCGACGTGGTGCACGTGCACTCGGAGTTCGGCCTCACCGCCGCGGCGATCCGGGTGGCCCAGGAGCAGGGCATCCCCGTCGTTCACACGGTGCACACCTTCTTCTGGCAGGGACCGGACCTGCGACGATTCGACCGGGTCGCGGCGGCGGCCGTCCGCGGACTGGCCCGCGTGCTGCGCGGACGCCCTCCTCGCACCTCCCTCGCCGACACCCCGCGCGCGATCGATGCCGCGGTGCGCAGCGTCACGCTCGACGCCGCACTGGAGGCCGACGCCGTGATCTCGCCCTCGGCGCATCAGGCCGAGGCGCTGCGGATCGCCGGGCTGCCGGAGGTGGAGGTGGTGCCGAACCCGATGCCACCGCGCGCGATCCCCGGGGTGCCGCTCCAGGCGGTCGAGCTGCCGCTGCAGGTGCTGTGGGTGGGCCGGCTCACCCTCGAGTCGGGGATCCTGGAGTTCGTGCGCGCGGTGCGACGGGCCGGGGAGGACCTGCCGCCGGGGTCACTCGTGGCGCGGATCGCGGGAGACGGACCGCTGTACGCCGAGGCGCGCGAGGTCGCGGGGACCGCGGCGCCAGACAGCGGCAGCAGCATCCAGTTCCTCGGTCGCGTCGAGCCGGAGAGCATCCAGCCCCTTCTGCGTGACTCGCACCTGCTGGCCGTCACGTCGTTCGGGCTCGACCCGCAGCCGGTCGTGGTCGCGGAGGCGTTCCGGGCGGCGCGGAGCGTGCTGTACGTCGACCCTCGGCTGCGGGAGGGCCTGGCCGAGGCGGGGATCCTGTGCGGCTCACCCGATGCGAAGGGCATGGCGGCGATGCTGCGCGAGCTCGTGCACCACCCCGGGATCGTGGTCGAGCGCTCGCTGCGCACCGTGACGGCGTCGCACCCGTTCCAGCCGGAGCAGCACCTGCGGGGCGTGCGCGAGGCCTGGGATACGGCGGCTCGGCGGGCGGCCGACGACGACACCTGACGAGAGGCGCCGAAGCTCAGGCGGTGGCGAACGCCGCGTCGATGAGCACCTCGGCTGCCCGGCGCGCGTGCACCGCC
>NZ_SSDO01000033.1:0-215 GCF_004794395.1 Microbacterium sp. K41
GGGTCGGGGTGCCGGTTGCCGGCGTGACCGGAGCCGGAGCCGCAGGAGCCGGAGCCGCCGGTGCCGCAGGCCGCGCGGGGCGGGAGTCCTGCGTGATGCCGGGGACGTACGCGATCATCCCGGAGTCCTGCGCGGGAAGAGCGGGCGCGGGTGCCGCGGGCGTCACCGGCTCCACGGCCGAAACCGCCGACACCGCGGGCTCGGGTGCCGCGACC
>NZ_SSDO01000333.1:0-1618 GCF_004794395.1 Microbacterium sp. K41
ATCGGCGGCGACATCCTCGGAGGGATCATCGGCGGACTGCTGGCGGGCGGCGGGGGCGGGTCCTCGCGTCGCAGCAGCAGCGGCTGGCGCTCCTCCGGCGGCGGCGGTTTCCGCAGCTCCGGCTTCGGAGGCGGAGGCAGCCGCGGACGCTCCGGGGGGCGACGCTTCTGATCCCCCGCACAGACACGTACGACACGCTCTTTACGACGACCCTCTGAAAGGAACCACGCATGACCGCCAAGCAGTCCATCTTCGGACGGATCTCCACCCTCGTCCGCGCGAACATCAACGCCCTCCTGGATTCTGCGGAAGACCCGCAGAAGATGCTCGACCAGCTCGTCCGCGACTACACCAACAGCATCGCCGACGCCGAGTCCGCCATCGCGGAGACCATCGGCAACCTGCGTCTGCTCGAGCGCGATCACGAGGAAGACGTGCAGGCCGCCACCGAGTGGGGCAACAAGGCCCTCGCCGCGAGCCGCAAGGCCGATGAGATGCGCGGTGCCGGCAACACCGCCGACGCCGACAAGTTCGACAACCTCGCCAAGATCGCCCTGCAGCGCCAGATCAGCGCCGAGCGTGAGGCGACCGGCGCCGAGCCGCAGATCGCCGCGCAGACGGAGATCGTCGACAAGCTCAAGACCGGTCTCAACGGCATGAAGGACAAGCTCAACGAGCTCAAGAACAAGCGCAGCGAGCTGCTCGCCCGCGCCAAGGTCGCCGAGGCGCAGACCAAGGTGCAGGACGCGGTGAGCTCGATCAACGTGCTCGACCCGACCAGCGAGCTGGGCCGCTTCGAGGACAAGGTCCGCCGCCAGGAGGCCATCGCGCAGGGCAAGGCCGAGCTGGCCGCGTCGAGTCTCGATGCGCAGTTCGAGAGCCTGGAGGACCTCGGCGAGCTGACCGAGGTCGAGGCGCGCCTGGCCGAGCTCAAGGCCGGGGGCGCTGCTCCCCGTCAGGCACTCGAAGGTTCCTGATCCCTCGCTGATGCCCCGGGCCGCGTGCCCGGGGCATCAGCACTTCCGCTGTCGAGAGGTCTTCCCATGGTCCGCTTCCTCGTCGTGCCGCAGTGGCAGGGTTCGCCCGCCGCGCGGGCGATGCTCCTGGTCGACGGGGCGTCGGCGATCGCCGGCGATCTCCCGCGCGCGGCGACCACCGTGCTGGAGGTGCCCGTCGAGGCGGGCGAGTCCCTCGGGACGGGGGTGCGACGCCTCAGCGCCCTGCAGCGGACGCGCGAGCTGGTGCGCGAGCACCTCACGGCCGACACGGTGCTGATCGGCGGCGACTGCAGCATCACGGTCGCGGCACTCGACGCGCTCCCCGGGGGGACGGACGATGTGGCGGTCGTGTGGTGCGACGCGCATGCCGACCTGCACACGCCGGAGACCTCCCCGTCCGGTGCCTTCTCGGGCATGGCGCTGCGCGCGGTGCTCGGCGAGGGCGAGGAGCAGCTCGCGCTGTCCCCCGGTGTGCCGCGGGAGCGCGTGGTGACCGTCGGTGTCCGCAACGTCGACGACGCCGAGGTCGATCCGCTCGCCGCGCTCACCGGTCTGTCGGTCGCCGATCTCGACGATCCGGACGCACTGGCCGCCGCGGTGCGGGCCACGGGCGCCCGCCG
>NZ_SSDO01000334.1:0-23663 GCF_004794395.1 Microbacterium sp. K41
CCTCGGCTTCGGCCTGTGCCCGCAGCGCATCGGCGTCACCCGTGGCCTTCGCGATGGCGGCCGCGGCCTCACCGTCGGCCCGGGCCTTGTCGGCCTGCGCCTGCTGCTCGGCGATGCGCGTACGGGCCTCGGCCTGCTTGACCTGCTCGATCGCGGCGGCCTCGGCGGCGCGCTCACGCGTGTAGAGCTCGGCCTGCGCGCGCGTCTCGGCCTCGTAGCGCTGGGCGTCGGCCACGCGCTTCACGTCGGCGTCGAGCTGAGCCTGCTTGTTCTCCGCCTGCTGCTGCAGCACGGCCTGCTCGGCCTGCGCGCGGGCGAGCTGTTCGGCCTGCTCCGCCTCGGCACGCGCTCGTCCGATGCCGGCGTTCGCGTTGGCGGTGTTGGTGTCGAGCGCCGTCTGCTCGACGAGGTTCGCCTCCTGGTTGGCGATGTTCTTCTGGTTGATCGCGCGGTCGGCGTTGGTCTGCGAGATCTCGGCGGCCTGTCTCTTCGCCTGGATCTCCGGCGCCCCGAGCGACTGGATGTAGCCGACCTTGTCGGTGATGCCCTTGATCTGGAAGGAGTCGAGGATGAGGCCCTGCTCCGCGAGCTCCTGCGAGACGTCGGCCGCGATCTGGTCGGAGAACTTCTTCCGCTCCCGCATGAGCTCGACGACCGAGAGTGTCGCGACGATGCCGCGCAGCGCACCCTCGAGCTGCTCGGTGGTGAACTGCTCGATCGCCTTGTCCTGCGACGCGAAGCGCTCCGCGGCACGCCGCACGAGCAGCGGGTCGGAGCCGATCTTCACGATCGCGACGCCGTCGACGTTGAGGGTGACGTTGTCGAGCGACTGCGCCTCCGCGTTGAGCGAGACCTGACGGGAGCGCAGGGAGATGATCTCGTGGCGCTGCGTGATCGGGTTGACGAGGGACTTGCCGTTGACGATCACCGTGACCGGCGACTCCGACAGCTCCGAGCGGCTCGTGCCGTCGGCGGCGATCACCGCGCGCTGCACCTTCTGCTTGCGGCCCGAGATGACGAGCGCCTCATCGGCCCTGGCCACCTTGATCCAGCTGCGGGCGAAGAGCAGCAGGATCAGCAGCAGGATGACCGCTGCGACGACGGCGATACCGATGATGATGAGGATGCCGACGATTCCGGCGATCTCCATGGATGACCTCCCTTGGTCCCCCCGAGGGGGCGGTCTGACGGGCCCGCGCGGTGTGCCGGGACTCGGTTCCACCCTGCCAGAAACCCCGGAGGGCCCGCTCTGCGCGGGGGTGATCGCCGACACATCGGGGAGAAGATGCGGCAGAGGCGGGGTGGGGAGAAGGGCTCATTCCCCGTTCACGCGGTCGCGGTCAGCGGTTGCGGAGCTTCTCCGCGAGGTCGCGCAGCTGGCGCAGCTCGTCGTCGTCGAGCCGAGACATGCGTGACGCGATGGAGCGGCCGTGCACCGTGGCGAGGGAACGGAAGGCCCGGGCACCGGCGTCGGTCGCGCGGATCAGTGCACCGCGGCCGTCATCCGGGTCGGGGCACTTGGCGACCAGCCCGCGGGCGACCATGCGATCGACGAGGCGGGAGACGCTGGGCTGGCTGATCAGCATGTTCGCGGTGATGTCGCGCAGTCGCGCCGTCATGTCGGGGGAGCGGGTGACGGTGAGGAGCACGTCGTATTCGGCCTGCGCGAGCTCGTTGTGATCGAAGTCGGCCATCATGTCCGTGAACAGCTCGTGCTGCGCGCGGAACAGGCTCTCCCAGGCCTCCAGGGCGAGCTTGCGATCGGTCATCCTCACAGCGTAGCGGCCACAGTAAAGGGCCGGTCGGAGAGGCTCCCGACCGGCCCTTGTCCCTTGCACCAAGAGTGTCCTGCAATCACATGCGGTGGATGCCACAGCAAACATTCACCGTGCGATCACTGTATAACGACGAGGTAACGAATGCAACGGTTTGATCACGGAATCTTCGCGCGACGCGTGAGGCCGATCCGACCGAGTCGGCAGGAAGTCGCCGCGGGGCTCTCGCGGCTTGCTCTTTATATCGATAGTCATCAATATGGAGTCACGCCCACCTCGCGGTCTCAGCCACCCGTTGACCCATCCACCCAGGAGCGCCATGACCGCCACCACCCCCTCCGTCCTCTTCGTCTGCGTGCACAACGCCGGGCGCTCGCAGATGGCCGCGGGGTTCCTCCGCGAGCTCGCCGGTGACCGCATCGAGGTGAGGTCCGCGGGGTCGCTGCCCGCGGACCGCATCAATCCCGTCGCGGTGGAGGCCATGGCCGAGGTCGGGATCGACATCACCGCCGAGCAGCCGAAGGTGCTCACCGTGGACGCCGTCAAGGCGTCGGACGTCGTGATCACGATGGGATGCGGCGACGCGTGCCCCATCTTCCCCGGAAAGCGCTACGAGGACTGGACGCTCGAGGATCCGGCAGGGCAGGGGATCGAGGCGGTGCGACCGATCCGCGATGACATCCGCACGCGGATCGAGGCGCTCGTGGGAGAGCTGATCTGAGCCGGGCTCCGGGCTCACCGTCCGTGGACGCGGGTGTTCCTCGCCCTTTCCCCCGAAGTGGGATATATTGCTGAAACGTAGAACTTCACTCTCCAATACTCCCCAACTGGAGGAACGCGTGACACTCTCAGGTGGTCCGCTCGAGCGTCGGTCGATGAGCGACGAGGCGTTCGTGCGGCTGCAGGACGCCATCATCAGCGGAGAGCTGCCCCCGGGGGAGCGACTGCGCGACTACGA
This sequence comes from Microbacterium sp. K41, assembly GCF_004794395.1. Classification (NCBI taxonomy): domain Bacteria; kingdom Bacillati; phylum Actinomycetota; class Actinomycetes; order Micrococcales; family Microbacteriaceae; genus Microbacterium; species Microbacterium sp. K41. The sequence goes on from NZ_SSDO01000334.1 coordinate 2,734, forward strand.
ACTCGCGGAACGCCTCGGCACCTCCAAGACACCGATCCGTCATGCGCTCGACCGCCTGGCCGACAACGGGCTCGTCGAGATGCAGCGCAACCGCTACACGCGGGTCGCCCCCATCGATCTCAACCGGGTCCGCAATGCGGTCGACCTGTTTGGCGACATCTGGATCGGCTCGGTGCGTCACGTGCTGCCGGTGATCCAGGACGACGACGTGTCGTATCTGGTCGAGCTCGCGGACGACATGGCGACGGCGGTCAATTCCCGAGACGTCATCGGGTTCGGCGCCGCGCTGCGCGGTGCCGCGACCGGGTTCGCTCGCATCGAGGGCAACGCGGCGCGGGCGACGGTGATCGAGCGGCTCGGTCCTCAGATCCGCCGCTTCAGCCAGCACTCCAAAGACGTGTTCGACTGGGCGGCGGTGGGCGACGTGGTCGCCTCGATCCGTGACGCCCTCGAGGAGCGCGACGCCGTCAAGATCCGTGCCGTGCTCGTCACGCTGTTCGACGAGGTGCTGCCCTCCATCATCGACCGCGCGGAGGCCGAGGGCCTCGCCGGCACGACGGCCGAGTAGGACGAGGACACCGAACGAGGGCGGCCGCGCGGTGCGGCCGCCCTCGTCGTGTCCGGCGCTCTCGCGCTACGGCGTCAGGCGGTGCAGGTCGCGCGGGAACAGCGTGACCTCGCGGACGTTGGGCGCGTCGACGAGTCGCGCGATCCAGCGCTCCAGGCCGATCGCGAACCCGCCGTGCGGCGGCATCCCGTGCGCGAACGCCTCGAGGTAGCCGCGGTAAGCGTCGGGCGATTCGCCCCCGGCCTCGATCGCGGCGACCAGTTCGGAGTGACGGTGCCGCCGCTGCCCGCCCGTCACCAGCTCCAGCCCCCGGAAGAGCAGGTCGAAGCTGTTGCTCCAGCGCTCGTCGTCGGGTTGCGGGTGCGTGTAGAACGGACGCTTGGCCATCGGGTACCCCTCGACCGCGAGCACGTCGCTGCCGAACTCGGCCATGGCTCACTCGCCGAGCGCTCGCTCGTGCGCCGGTGCCAGGTCGGGCTCGTCGTCGGGCGCCCCCACCAGGCGCAGCGCGTCGCGGAAGTGGATAACCGGGATCTCCTCGGGGATCGTCGGCAGCGGCACCCGGAGCTGCGCCACGGCCGCGGCCGCCTCCGCGCGGATCCCGTCGAGCATTCCTCGCAGCACCTCCCCCAGGAGCGACAGCACGTCGCGGTGGTCGCGGACGAAGCCGAACTCCACATCGAGCGACACGTACTCGGCCAGGTGCCGCACGGTGTCATGGGGCTCTGCGCGGAACACCGGCCCCACCTCGTACACGCGCTCGAACACCCCGACGAGCTGCTGCTTGTAGAACTGCGGGCTCTGCGCCAGGTACGCCGGACGGCCGAAGTAGTCCACGGGGAACACGTTCGCGCCCGACTCCGTCGCGGTCGCCACGATCTTCGGCGTGTGGACCTCGGTGAAGCCGGCGGCGTCGAGCGTGCGGCGGAAGGCCCTCAGGCTCGCGGCCGCCAGTTCCCAGGTCGCCCGGCGGGCGGGGTGGCGCCACAGCACCGGCGCGTGGTCGAGCAGCGTGGGCAGCGTCGCGTCGAGGGTCGGCCGCCACAGGTCCACCACGGGGGTCGCTGCGGGCTCGGACAGCAGCTCGATCCGAGGCGAGGCGACCTCGACGCCACCGGGCGCCTGCGGGTTCGCGGATACGGTGCCGGTGACGCGGACGACGGTCTCCTCGGGCGGCAGGCCGCCGTCGGGCAGTTCGCTCGGCCGCAGCACGACCTGCGCCAGCCCGGAGCGGTCGCGCAGGATCAGGAAGGCGACGGAGGCGAGCTCGCGGCGGCGGTGCACGTGGCCGAGGAGCGTGACGCTCCGGCCCGGCGCGGTGCGGGACAGTTCGGTCGCGAGCGTGCGACCGGGGTCGGGTGATCTCATTCTTCCTCCAGGTTGTGGAAGCCCTGGAGGTGCGGGCGGGGGCTAGATCGCGGTGCCACCACACCTTCGCCGGTGAGACACCGGCCTCTCGTCGGTACGCCGGACGCGCGGGGACCGCTTGCCGTCGAGGCCGGGGGTCGTCACGCCCCGCAGTCGCCACCGCCAGTCTAGGGGGCCGGGTTCTCGGCAGATCCACAGCATTCCGATATGGGCGTCTCGTACTCTGGGACCTCCAAGGGGAGTACTCCGACACGGTCTGGTCGTCATTACGGATGCATCGCATCCCGGCCCACCGGTCCCGATTCGGGATGGAGAAGACTTTGGCGCTGTTCTGCCACGCCGAATCTGGAGTATCCCTTGGACGTCACCCCTCTCATCTGGGTCATCACGATCGCGGTCACGATCGCGTTCTTCGTGTACGAGTTCTTCGCCCACGTGCGCACGCCGCACGAGCCGACCATCGGTGAATCCGCCCGCTGGTCCATCTTCTACATCAGCCTGGCGCTGCTCTTCGGCGTGGGCATCGGCATGGTCTCCGGGTGGACGTACGGCGGCGAGTACTTCGCCGGGTACCTCACCGAGAAGGCCCTGTCGATCGACAACCTCTTCGTGTTCCTGATCGTCATGACCGGGTTCGCCGTGCCGAAGATCTACCAGCAGAAGGTGCTGATGATCGGCATCGTGATCGCCCTGATCCTGCGCGGCATCTTCATCGCCGTCGGCGCGACGCTGATCGAGAACTTCTCCTGGATCTTCTACGTGTTCGGCGCGCTCCTGCTCTTCCTCGCCTACCGCCAGGCGTTCAGCAACCACGAGAGCAACCCCGCGAACGGCCGCTTCATGACCTTCGTGCGCCGTCACCTCCCCGTCAGCGAGGAGTACAACAACGACCGGCTGACCGTCGTCAAGAACGGGAAGCGCTTCGTCACCCCGATGCTGCTGACCATCATCGCGATCGGGTTCATCGACCTCGTGTTCGCCGTCGACTCGATCCCCGCGATCTACGGTCTCACCGATCAGGCGTACATCGTGTTCACCGCCAACGCGTTCGCCCTCATGGGGCTGCGCCAGCTGTACTTCCTCATCGGCGGACTGCTGGAGCGCCTGGTCTACCTGGCCCAGGGCCTCGCCGTGATCCTCGCGTTCATCGGCGTGAAGCTGGTGCTGCACGCGCTGCACGTCAACGAGGTCCCCTTCATCAACAACGGCGAGCCGATGCTGTGGGCGCCCGAGATCCCGATCTGGTTCTCGCTGCTCTTCATCGCCGCGACCATCGCCGTCGCCACCGTCGCGAGTCTGCTCAAGACCCGCAAGACCGCTTCTCTTCCCCCCACGACCGGCACCACCCCTATCGACAAGGAGCACTCTTGAGCGCGCAGCGCTGTTCTGACTCTTCGGACTCTGACAGTACGGGCGCCCGGTTCATCCCGGGCGCTCACCCCGCACCCGGAGAGGAAGCCCGCTGATGGGCGACCTGCTCCTGAACATCGCCCTCGTCCTCGTGTTCGTGCTGATCGGCGGCGTCTTCGCGGCGACCGAGATGGCGCTGGTCACGCTGCGAGAGAGCCAGATCAACGCGATCGGCCAGCGCGGGAAGCGCGGCGCGAAGGTCGCCGGGCTGGCCCGCAACCCCAACACCTTCCTCTCGGCGGTGCAGATCGGCGTGACCGTGGCGGGCTTCGCGTCTGCCGCCTACGGCGCCACCTCGATCGCTCCGTCGCTCGCGCCCCTGTTCGAGAGCTGGGGACTCGCCCCCGCCGTGGCGCTCACGGTCGCCACCCTCGTGCTCACCCTCGTGATCGCGTACCTGTCGCTCGTGCTCGGCGAGCTCGTGCCGAAGCGTCTCGCGATCCAGCGCAACGCCCAGTTCGCGTATGCCGTCGCCCCGGCCCTGAACGGCTTCGCGACCGTCATGCGACCGGTGATCTGGCTGCTGTCCGTGTCGACGAACGCCCTCGTGCGGCTGCTCGGCGGCGACCCGCACAAGACCAGCGATGAGCTCACCGACGAGGAGGTGCGCGACATTGTCGCGACGCACCAGGGGCTGCCCGACGACGAGCGCCGCATCCTCGACGACGTGCTGTCGCTGCGCGGCCGCCAGGTGAGCGAGGTCATGCGACCGCGACCCGAGGTGGTGGCGCTCGACCAGGCCGCCACCGTGGGCGCTGCCATGCAGCAGGTGCGGGAGCTGCCGTTCTCGCGCTACCCGGTGTCGGACACCTCGATCGACGACATCACCGGGTTCGTGCACGTGCGCGACCTGTTCGAGGCCGCGGCCGACGACCCGGAGCGACCGCTGGCGGCCCTCGTGCGCCAGATCCCCTACATCCCCTCGACCGCCCGGGTGCTGCCGACGCTGACCCGCATGCGCGCGGAGGGCCACCACATCGCGGTCGTCGTCGACGAGTACGGCGGCACGGACGGGCTCGTGACGCTCGAGGACCTGGTGGAGGAGGTCGTCGGCGAGATCTTCGACGAGTACGACGCCGAGGTCTTCATCTCGGCCGACGACGGGCTCGACGGACGCCTCAACCTGCAGGACTTCGAGGAGGCCACCGGGCTGGCCATGCCGCGCGGATCGTCGGACACCATCGCCGGATTCGTCACGGAACAGCTCGGACGCCTCGCGGTGGTCGGCGACACGGTCGAGGTGCCCGGCGCGACCATCCAGGTGGCAGAGGTGGATCGGCGCCGGATCGCCCGGGTGCGGGTGACGCTGCACGCCGAGCCGGAGCCCGCCGCGGAGCACTGAGCGCGGAGCGTCCGGCCGGCATGGTCAGGCCGGACGCACCGCGCTGCCGAGCTCGCTCAGGCCCTCGCTCAGAACCTCGACCAGCAGCCGCGCATAGCGGCCGTCGGGGTCGAGGTCGGGATCGAACACGGTGATGCTCGCACCGATCGCCCGCGGAGCGAGGCCCCGCAGCAGCGCCGTCAGCTCGTCGGCGGAGAGGCCGCCGGGATCGGGGCTGTCCACCGCGGGCATCACGGACGGGTCGAGCACGTCGACGTCGAGCTGGAGCCAGTACGCCTCACCCGCGGCTGCGGCAGACTCGGACGCGACGGCCTGGGCTCCGCGCGCGGAGACCTCGGCCGCGGGGGTCACGCGTGCCAGGAGGCCGCGAACCTCCTCCTGCTCCTCGTCGTCGTCGCGGTGTCCGACGTGGGCGGTGCGCCCCGCCGGGAAGTAGGGGGACAGGCCGTCGATGTCGGCGATGGCCGGCCAGTGCAGGCCGATCGCCGCCGCCAGGGCCTCGCCGGCGACGGCCGCGCACTCCTCGCTGTTGCCGGGGTGGCGGAAATCGGTGTGGCCGTCAATGTGCACGAGTCCCGCTCCGCCGCGTCTCTTCAGAGCGATCCCGGCGCCGACGAGGATGCCGCAGTCGCCGCCGATCACCAGGGGTGCCTGCCCCGCGTCGATCGCGTTGCCGATGCGCGCGGCCAGGCGCAGCGAGTGGTCGACGAACGCGGCCTCGTTGCGGACCCGACCGGCCGGACGCACGTCGTCGTCGGCCACGTACCGGCCGGGGAGGACGACGCCGGAGTCGGTCGCGCCCCGGGCGGCGAACCGCTCGTAGAGGCCCGCCTCGCGCAACGCCTCCGGCGCTTTCGCCGAGCCGGGCACGCTCCCGGGCTCGGGCGGACGGAGGCCGAGGTTGCTGGGAGCGGACAGAAGAGTGATCATGCGGTCCACTCTGGCGGGGGCGACCGACATTCGCTCCGCCCGCGCGAGGGGAGTGGATTCAGCGCTCGTGGTCGTGCTCGTGGTCGTGGTCGTGCTCGTGGTCGTGCTCCTCGAGGAGCATGCCGACCGAGGTCGCGCACGCGTCACCGCGCCAGGCCTCGATCCCCTCGCGGACGGCGAAGCCCGCGATGACGAGCCCCGCGACCGCGTCGGCCCACCACCACCCCAGCAGCGAGTTCGCCACGAGTCCGACGAGCACGGCGGCGGACAGATACGTGCAGATCAGGGTCTGCATCGAGTCCGCGACCGCGGTGGCCGACCCCAGCTCGCGCCCCGCCCGGCGCTCGGCGAGGGAGAGGAACGGCATCACGACCACGCTCACCGCGGTCAGCACGATCCCGACCGTGCTGTGCTCCGGCCGCTCCTGCGCGATCAGGGCCAGGACGGAACTCGCCGTCACGTACAGCGCGAGCGCGAAGAACGCCACCCCGATCACCCGCAGCGTCGGCTTCTCCCAGCGCTCGGGATCGGGCCGCGTGAACTGCCAGGCGACCGCCGCCGCCGAGAGCACCTCGATCGTGGAGTCGAGCCCGAACCCGATCAGTGCGGCGGAGGAGGCCACCGAGCCTGCGGCGACGGCGACGATCGCCTCGATCACGTTGTAGCCGATCGTGACGCCCACGATCAGGCGGATGCGGCGGTGCAGCGTCTGCCGGCGGGGCTCGGCGACCACGGCCGCCATCAGCAGGTGCACCCCTCGCCGTCGCAGCAGTCCGGGTCGACGATCAGGGTGACCCGCATCAGCATGTCGAGCGCGGGAGCGAGGTGGCGGTCCGACAGGCGGTAGAGGCTGCGTCGCCCGTCGGCCGTGCTCTCGACGAGTCCGCAGCCGCGGAGGCACGCGAGATGGTTCGACATCGCCTGCCGCGAGACGCCGAGCGCCTCCGCGAGCTCGGCCGGGTACCGCGGCGACGACCGGAGGGCGAGCAGGATCCCGGCGCGCGTCGTGTCGGACAGCGCGTGCCCGAGGCGGGCGACGGCGGCGGTGTGCGGAGTCGAGGCGAGCGCAGTGGTCACCCCTGAACAGTACAGAAAGAAGTGAATTCAGAAAAGAGTGAAGCGGGAGGGGCAACGGATGCGACCGCCCCTCCCGCCGCGATCTCAGCGGATCGCGTACACCGCGCCGCCGACGATCACGGCCACCACGGTGGTCCAGCCGATGATCGCGACCGCCTGCCACACGAGGATCCGTCCCTTGCCCACGCCCGACGCCGCGAGCATGGTCGCGGTGAAGTGCGTGGGCAGCAGCAGCGGTCCCAGCAGGCTCACGCCGGGGACGCCGTAGCGCTCGAACGCCCGCTGGAACTTCTCGCGCCGCGCGGAGCCGCGCCCCTGCTCGGCCGCGGGCGCGGGTGCCGCGTCATCCTCCAGGCTGCTCCCGCCGCCCGCGAGTGCGGCCTGCCGCGCCCTCGACCGGTCGACGATGGCGCGCCGCGCCCCCGAGCTCGCGAGCACCAGGACGGCCACGCACACGAAGTTGCCCACCATCGCCGCGACGGCCGCCACCACCGGGGGGATCCCGCCGATGATCCCGATGCCCGCGGCACCCTCGCCCTCGATGAACGGCACCGCGCCGGCGAGAGCGACGATGAGGGGCTGCACCAGGTCGGGGACCTGGGCGACGAGGTTCTGGAACGTCTCGACGAGGTTCATGGGAGGGGCCTCCGGGAGTTTCGGCGGACGGGCTCTCCGTCGCCATGACCCCAGTCCACCGGAGGCGGGACGGCTGTGACAGTGCCGCGGCGTCACCTCTCTCCGGGTGCTTCACCCGCCGATCCCGTGACATCTGTCACGGCCCTATCGTGGGGAGCGTGACCCGCATCCCCCCGGCCTCCACCGTCGAACCAGCGCCCGGCTCCCGGCAGCTCGCCCGTGGCATCACCGCCACCTGGTGGTACACGGTGACCGCGGTGCTGTTCATCGAGCTCATGCTCGTCGGGGCATGGACGGGCATCGCGGCCGCGGTCGACCTGCGCGGCGGCGTGCTGCTCGTGGTGGGGCTGGGCGGCGTGGTGTGGTGCGCGTCGACGCTGCTGCTGCTGCTGGACTACCGCCACCGGCTGGAGGCCGGTCCGGGGGTGGAGTGGCGGCGCCTGGTGCTGCCGTTCGCGGTGGCGGTGGCCTACGGGGGCACGGCCGGGCTCCTCGTGGGCAGCTGGGAGCTGGCGGGCATGCCGATCGTGCAGTTCTTCGTGCTGCTGCGGTGGCCGCGCGGTGTCCGCGTGCGGGTGGTCGTCGCGGCGACGGTCGTGCTGGTGGGGCTCGCCGTGATCGACACCGCCGCCGACGGCTTCGGGGTGGGCATCCCGTGGTGGCTGCCGATCGTGTACGCCACGATGCTGCCGGGGATGACCGTCAGCTCGCTGTGGTGGTGGGACGTGCTGGTGACGCTCGACCGGGCTCGAGCCTCGGAGGCCCGGCTCGCCGCGACCCAGGAGCGGCTGCGGGTCGCCACCGACGTCCATGACCTGCAGGGGCATCACCTGCAGGTGATCGCGCTGCAGCTGGAGCTCGCGGAGCGGCTGCTGCCTGTGGACGCGCCCGCCGGAATGGAGCAGCTGCGCGCGGCGCGGGTGAGCGTGGACGAGGCGCGCCAGGGGACCAGGGACCTCGCGACGCGGTTCCGGTCGGTCCCGCTGGGCGATGAGCTGGCGAACGCGCGCGACCTGCTGGGCGCGGCAGGGCTGGACGTCGAGGCGCGCATCGCGACCGACGCGAATGCGGCGCCCGCGGCCGACCTCGGCCCGGTGATCCGGGAGACGACCACGAACGTGCTGCGCCACGGCGGTGGAGAGCGCGCGCGGCTGGTGCTCGAGCGCACGCGCGACGGGTGGCGGTACGAGATCGCCAACGGGGTCACGGACGGGGACGGGGGCGCGGACGACGTGGAGGACGGGCACGGCGGCTCGGGGCTGGAGGGTGTACGGCGGCGGATCGCGGACGCGGGCGGCACGCTCGACGTGCGTCGCGACGCGGACGAGTTCGTGGTCGTGGTGACCGTGCCGTCCGCGGGGGAGGGCGGGCGATGATCCGGGTGCTGCTGGCGGACGACGAGGGGATGATCCGGTCGGCACTCGCCGCGCTGCTGCGGCTGGAGGACGACATCGAGGTCGTCGCGGAGTGCGCCGACGGGGAACAGGCCGTGGCGGAGGCGCTGCGGCTGCGACCGGACGTGTGCCTGCTCGACCTGGAGATGCCGGGGCTCGACGGGGTGCAGGTCGCGGAGCGGCTCGGCCGGGAGATCGCGACCCGGTGCGTGGTGGTCACCCGTCACGCGCGACCGGGCGTGCTGCGGCGTGCGCTGGCCTCCGGGGTGTCGGGGTTCCTGCCGAAGTCGCGCGGGGCGGACGAGGTCGCGGCGGTGATCCGGCGGGTCGCCGCGGGAGCGCGCTACGTCGACCCGGAGATCGCGGCGGATGCGCTGAGCGACGAGCGCTCGCCGCTGACCGACCGGGAGCTGGACGTGCTGCGGGCCGGGCGGCGGGGTGAGACGACGGGGCAGATCGCCAGGGCGCTCTCGCTCGCACCCGGAACGGTGCGGAACCACATCTCGGTGATCCTCGGCAAGCTGTCGGTGGCCACACGTCAGCAGGCGGTGCTGCTCGCGGAGGAGCGCGGCTGGATCTGACTCCCGATATGCTGGCTCGCATGGGAACAATATGCGCCGCGCCCGTGATGGGGCGCACTCTCGTGTTCCGCGACCGCCGCGCCTGACGGCGCGCTCGCTCTCCGCACGCCTCCGCGCGCCGTCCACAGAGATGTCATCGCACCTCGGGACGGGCTCTTTTCGCCGACTCCGCTCGCGCGTCCCTCGCCGAGGTGCTCCGATCCTCTTCCCGGAGCGCACCCATGCCTCGCAACCGTCCTCGTTCGATCCACGGCGGCCGCCACGAACTCGGCCAGAACTTCCTCCATCACGCCCCGACGCTCGACCGCATCCTCTCGCTGGTCGAGCGCACGTCCGGCCCTATCCTCGAGCTCGGCGCCGGTGACGGTGCCCTGACGCGTCCCCTCGCCCGCCTCGGTCGTCCCCTCACCGCGATCGACGTGGACGAGCACCGCGTACGTCGGCTTCGATCCGACCTCCCGCAGGTACGCGTCGAGGCCGCGGATGCGACACGTCACCCGTTCGACGCCGAGGTGGTGGTGGGCAACGTCCCCTTCCACCTGACCACGCCGATCCTCCGTCGTCTGCTGGCGACGGGGCGATGGCGACACGCGGTACTGCTGACCCAGTGGGAGGTCGCTCGGAAACGCGCCGGAGTCGGCGGCGGGACCCTGATGACCGCACAGTCCGCGCCGTGGTTCGTGTTCGCCCTGGAGGGCCGTGTTCCGGCGTGGGGCTTCCGGCCGCAGCCGAGCGTCGACGGGGGGCTGCTGACGATCGCCCGGCGCGGGTCGCCGCTCGTGCCCGCGACGGATCGCCGCGCGTACGAGGCCTTCGTTCGGCGCATGTTCACCGGGCGCGGGAGCTCGCTCCCCGCGATCGTGGCCTCCGCAGGCGGCCTGTCGATGCCCCAGGCGCGCCGGGCCGTCGCCTCGGTGCGAGCGCAGGACCGCCGCCTCCCCCGTGACCTGGGCCCGGAGCAGTGGGCGGGGGTGTGGCGCGAGGCGGGGCGGAGGCCATGAGGGGTGGTGGCGCCCCCTCCGTCACGCGTCCGGCGGCGTCTTCGCGGCCTGCGAGAATGGAGGCGCCGAGTCCCGAGCCGAGGAGCCACCGTGCCGTTCATCTCCACCCGTGGCGGCATGCAGCCGCAGTCCTTCAGCGAGACCCTGCTCGAAGGGCTCGCGCCCGACGGAGGCCTGGCGGTTCCCGAGGTCATGCCCGAGGTCGACGGTGAGACCCTGGAGCGCTGGCGCGCACTCACGTACCCCCAGCTCGCGACCGAGGTGCTGGGGCTGTTCGCGACCGACATCCCCCGCGAGGATCTGGCGCGCATGACGGCCGCCGCCTACGCCGACTTCCCCGACGGGGTGGTGCCGCTGCGCCGCATCGACGACGACCTCACGCTGGTCGGTCTCTCCGAGGGGCCGACGCTGGCGTTCAAGGACATGGCGATGCAGTTCCTCGGGCAGGTGCTCGAGTACACCCTCGAGCGTCAGGGATCGGTGCTGAACATCCTCGGCGCAACCTCGGGCGACACGGGGTCGGCGGCCGAGCACGCCCTCCGCGGCAAGGAGCGGGTGTCGGTGTTCATGCTGTCGCCGCAGGGCCGCATGAGCGCGTTCCAGCGGGCGCAGATGTTCTCGCTCGACGACGCCAACGTGCACAACATCGCGGTGGAGGGCGTGTTCGACGACTGCCAGAACCTGGTCAAGAAGCTCGCCGGCGACCTCGACTTCAAGCGCACCCAGCACCTCGGCGCCGTCAACTCCATCAACCTCGCGCGCATCACCGCGCAGACCGTCTACTACTTCTGGGCGTGGCTGCGGGCCACCGACGCGGGCGGCTGGGCCGAGGTGTCGTTCACCGTGCCCTCGGGCAACTTCGGCAACATCCTGTCGGGCTTCTTCGCGAAGCAGATGGGCCTGCCGATCCGCCGCCTCGTGCTGGCCGCGAACGAGAACAACGTGCTCGACGAGTTCTTCCGCACGGGCGTCTACCGGCCGCGCAGCGCCGCGCAGACCCTCGCCACCTCGAGCCCCTCGATGGACATCTCGAAGGCGTCGAACCTGGAGCGCTTCATCTTCGAGCTGGTCGACCGCGACCCGGCGCGGGTGGTCGGCGCGTGGGACGACCTGGAGGCGCAGGGCTACGTCGACTTCTCGGCGGAGCAGGAGCGCTTCGCGGAGGAGTTCGGCATCGTCAGCGGCACCTCGACCCATGAGGACCGGCTGGCCACCATCCGCGCCGTGTACGAGGCCTCGGGCGAAGTGATCGACCCGCACACCGCCGACGGCGTCAAGGTCGCGCGCGAGTATGTGGAGCCGGGCGTTCCGATGCTCGTGCTGGAGACCGCCAAGCCGGAGAAGTTCGCGGAGACCATCCACGAGGCGATCGGCGTCGAGCTCGGCTACTCGCCCGAGCTGCGCGCGATGCTCGACGCCCCCCAGCACGTGACGGAGATGGCCGACGACGAGCAGGCCCTGCGCGCGCTCATCGCGGAGAACGCCCTGCACTGACACCGAGGCCCTTCATCGCGAAAGACCCCCGACCGCCGACGCGGTCGGGGGTCTTCGTCCTTCCAGAGGAACTTATCAGGCAGTAACTGCCAAGAGTTGTTACTGTATCTGCATGAATGAAAGTGCGGACTCCGTCCCGACGGCCATCGAGGCGCGTCATCTGTCCAAGTCCTACGGGAAGGGCGAGAGCAGATTCCTGGCTCTCGACGACGTGTCGTTGCGGGTTCGGCGGGGCGAGTCCCTGGCCATCGTCGGCAAGAGCGGGTCGGGCAAGTCCACGCTGATGCACCTCCTTGCGCTTCTGGACCGCCCCGACGCCGGAGAGGTGTGGGTGGACGGCGCCGATGCGGCGACGCTGTCGCCGCGGGCGGTGAACCGGATCCGCAACCGCCGCTTCGGCTTCGTCTTCCAGCAGTTCTTCGTCACCCCCGGTGCCTCGGTGCTCGACAACGTCATCCTCCCGCTCACGATCGCGGGGATCCCCGCCGCCGAGAGGCGACGCCGCGGCATGGAGGCCCTGCGCCGCTTCGGCCTGGAGGACAAGGCGCGGGGCCGTGCGAACGACCTGTCCGGCGGGCAGAAGCAGCGCGTCGTGCTGGCTCGGGCGCTCGTGTCCGAGCCCGAGGTCATCTTCGCCGACGAGCCGACGGGAAACCTCGACAGCGCGACCGGCGCCGTCGTCGAAGATGAGCTCTTCGCGCTCCAGCGCGACCACGGAATCACCCTTGTCATCGTCACGCACGACGACGACCTCGCCGCACGATGCGACCGCCGGGTCGTGGTGCGCGACGGGCGCCTGGAGGATGCGACGGGGGTGGCGGCATGAACGCGCTCGACCTGGTGCGCACCGCCGTGTCGCACACGTTCCGCAGCAAGCTGCGCACCACGCTGACCGTGCTGGCGCTGTTCGTCGGAGCGTTCACGCTCACCCTCACGACCGCACTGGGCGCCGGTGTCTCCGACTACGTCGCGAAGCAGGTGGCGTCGCTCGGCGCCGACGACGTGCTGCTCATCTCGGCGGGGACGGGTACGGCGACCGACGCCGGGCCCCAGCCGTACGATCCCGCGACCTCCACGGCCTCCGGGGGTCCTGCCAATCCACTCACCGGCGGGGGAGCGCTGACGCCGCAGGACATCTCCGCGCTCGAGGGCATCGACGGACTGCGTGACGTGTCGCCCGTCTCGGCCGTCGCGGTCGACTGGATCCAGGGACCGGGGTCGCAGAAGTACGAGTTCGCGATCGCGCCCACCTCGTCGATCGCGCGGGCGGACCTCGTCGCCGGTTCGCAGCTGGATGCCGAGGCCACCGAGAACCAGATCACCCTCCCGCTCGACGACGTCGAGCCGCTCGGCTGGGCCGACCCCGGCGACGCGGTCGGTGCACGGGTCGAACTGGGGTTCACCGACGTGCTCGGCGGCCCCCACACCATCGAGGCGACCGTCGTGGGTGTCTCGAACACGAGCCTGCTCACTGCCGGCGCCGGGGCCAACGCCGTCCTGGTCGACGCGATCGCGGCGGAGCAGCGCGCCGGGTCGTCGGCGCCGGAGCGCTTCCAGGTCGCGGTGGCCTCCTTCGACCCGAACGCCAGCGCCGACGACGTGCGCGACCTGAAGGACCGGGTCGCTGACGCGGGGATGACCGCGCAGACGATCCAGGACCAGCTCGGCATCGTGCAGACGGTCATCGGCGGCATCACCGGTGTGCTCAACGCGTTCGCCGTGATCGCTCTGCTCGCGGCCGCTTTCGGCATCATCAACACGCTGCTGATGAGCGTGCAGGAGCGCACGCGCGAGATCGGGCTCATGAAGGCCATGGGGATGAGCAACGGACGGGTGTTCGCGCTCTTCAGCATCGAGGCGGCGATCATCGGCGTGCTCGGCAGCGTGCTCGGCGTCGTCGTGGCCGTGCTGGTGGGACTGCCGCTCAATGCGGCTCTCGCCCAGGGGCCGCTCTCGGGTCTCGCCGGTCTTGACCTGCTGCTCTTCCAGCCGCAGGGGATGCTGGGCGTCGTCGCGCTCATCGTCGTCATCGCATTCCTGGCGGGCACGCTACCGGCGCGACGCGCGTCGCTGAAGTCACCCATCGACGCGCTGCGATACGAATAGAGCATGCCCGCGCCCGCAACCCCGCACAGCAGCAACGCCCGCGGACGGGCGACGGCGCGCGCGATCGAGACCGCGGCGGTGCGGCTGGCCCTGGAGAAGGGGCCGGCCGCGCTGACGGTCGACGAGATCTGCGCGGCGGCCGGCGTCAAGCAGCGCACGTTCTTCAATCATTTCCCGACCAAAGAGGACGCGCTCCTCGGCAGCGCGCTGCCCCGGCTCAACGAGCAGCGGGTGCGCGAGTACCTCAGCGATGCGACGGTGGGTGTGCTCAGCGGCGCTCTAGGTCTGGTCGAGCTGCCGGCGTCCCCCGACGGGCAGGAGGACCTCGCGGCAGCTCGCATGCGCGTCCTCGCCGCTTCGCCGGCCCTCGCCGAGCGCCAGGCGAGTCGGCTGCTGCCGTTGGCGCGCGAGGTCAACGAGGTCATCCGCCTCAAGCTGCGTGCCGTCGGCCCCGACCAGGCGGCGGAGCGCATCGACGCCGCCGCATCCGTGCTCACCCGCATCGCGAGCACGCTCGTACTGCAAGCCGGGCGGGCGGGCGAGGCGGAGCCCGGCCTCGACGATCTCCGGTGGATCTGGGACCGCCTGCTCTGACGTCGCGTGCAGAGTGCACAGCGACGGGCGATGTTCGTGCGGATCGCACATGTCGGGCGGTGAGGCGCGGTGGCTACGGTGGCGGCAACCCGTTCCCCCTCCTCCCGAAGGATCCTCATGGCACGCACGGCGCACGCAGACGACTTCGCGCTCTCCCGAGTCACGCCGGAGGCCCGCAAGCCCTGGTTCGGAATCGCAGTGCAGCGATTCGGACAGGTCTCGGCCCTCTCGCAGTTCCTCCTCGGTGCGACACTCGGCTACAGCATGACGTTCGGCGAGGCCGTCCTCGCCTTCCTGTTCGGCTCGATCATCCTCGAGGTGATCATGTGCGTGGTCGGTTTCATCGGCCAGCGCGAAGGCCTGAACACCGCCCTCCTCGCCCGCTGGACCGGCTTCGGGGAGATCGGCGCCTCGCTGGTCGGCCTCGCGATCGGCATCAGCCTGATCGGCTGGTTCGGCATCCAGTCGGCGATCTCGGCACAGTCGCTCGACGCCCTCATGCCCGGCGCCCTGCCGGTGTGGGCGTGGAGCCTCATCTTCGGCCTCGCGGTGACCGCGATCGTGGCCTTCGGCTTCGTCGGCATGCAGTGGCTCGCGAACATCACGGTGCCGCTGTTCCTGATCCTGGTGGGATGGTCGGTCATCTCCGAGCTGAGCCGCCACGACATCGGTGAACTGCTGACCGGTCCGGCCCCCGGCCCCACAATGAGCGTGTGGGCGGGCACCGGCATCGTCGCGGGCGGCCTCATCGTCGGCGCCATCATCACCGGCGACATGACCCGCTTCAACCGCTCGCGCGCCGACGTCGTCAAGCAGACCGTGCTGGGCGTCTCGCTCGGCGAGTTCGTGATCGGCCTGGTCGGCGTGCTCCTCGCGCACGCCGCCGCCACCGGCGACATCGTCGCGATCGTCACCTCGTCGGTGGGCTTCATCGGCCTGTTCATCGTGCTGACCGGCACGCTGAAGATCAACGACTGGAACCTGTACTCCTCCACCCTCGGCCTGGTGAACTTCATCTCCACCGCGTTCGGCAAGAACCTGCACCGCGTGACCACCACGATCGTGCTCGGCGTCGTCGGCTCGGTGCTCGCCGCGGTCGGCATCCTCGGGCAGTTCACCGAGTTCCTGATCGTGCTCAGCGTCGCGTTCCCGCCCATCGCCGGCATCATGGTCGCCGAGTACTACGTGGTGCGGCGCTGGCGTCCCGAGCTCGACGCGACCCGCGAGCAGGGCACGCTTCCGGCCACCGCTCCGCGCATCGTCCCCGCGACCATCGTCGTCTGGCTGGTCTCGTCCCTCGTCGGGTACTTCGTCACCTGGGGCATCCCGTCGCTGCTCAGCCTCTTCCTGTCGATGGTGCTGTACATCGTCGTCGGCAAGCTCGGCTGGGTGCGCGGCGTCGGCGTCGCCACCACGCGCCAGGCGAGCCCCGTCGACAGCGCCCCCGCGGCGGTCTGAGCGACCGCGACAGAACCACCCCACACGAAAGCGAGCATCATGCACATCGGCATCGACGTCGGCGGCACCAACACCGACGCCGTCCTCATGGACGGCACCCGCACCCTGGCGGGGGTGAAGCACTCCACGACCCCCGACGTGACCCGCGGGATCGTGCAGGCCATCGAGGACCTGCGCGCCGGTCACTCCTTCGAGGGTGCAGACATCGATGCGGTCATGATCGGCACGACGCACTTCATCAACGCGCTCGTGCAGGCCAGCCGGCTCGCGCCGGTCGCGGCGCTCCGGCTGGGGCTCCCCGCCACGCGCGCGTTGCCGCCGCTGATCGACTGGCCGGAGGTGCTGGTGGAGGCCACGCAGGCGCGCAGCTACCTCGCCCACGGCGGATACGAGTTCGACGGGCGACCCATCTCGCCGCTCGACCCGGAGGAGATCCGTGCGCACGCCGAGGACATGAAGGCCCACGGCATCCGCTCGGTCGCGATCTCCTCGGTGTTCAGCCCGGTCAACCACGACCTCGAGGTGCGGGCAGCCGAGATCGTGGCCGACGTGCTCGGGGCGGATGCGGCGATCTCGCTGTCGCACGAGATCGGACGCATCGGGCTGCTGGAGCGGGAGAACGCGACCATCATCAACGCGGCGCTGCGCGAGCTCGCGTCCGAGATCGTCGACGGGCTCACCTCGGCCGTGCGCGCGCAGGGCATCGAAGCGCCCATCTTCCTGAGCCAGAACGACGGCACGCTCATGGACGAGGACTACGTGCGCCGCTACCCGGTCGCGACCTTCGCCTCCGGCCCCACGAACTCGATGCGCGGTGCCGCCGCCACGAGCGGCCTCGACGACTGCGCCGTGATCGACGTCGGCGGCACGACGGCCGACATCGGACTGCTCATCAATGGCTTCCCGCGCGAGACCGCGAACGAGGTGAAGGTCGCGGGCATCCGCACCAACTTCCGGATGCCCGACGTGCTCTCCCTCGGCATCGGCGGCGGCAGCATCGTCGACGAGGAGACCGCGGAGGTCGGCCCCGCATCGGTCGGGTACAAGCTGACGACCGAGGCGCTGGTGTTCGGCGGCTCCACCCTCACCGCGACCGACATCGCGGTCGCGGCCGGCCGGGCACAGGTGGGCGACCCGAGCCGCGTGGCCCACCTCGACCCCGCCTTCGTGCAGCGCGTGCTCGACCGCGTCGCCGAGCGGGTGTCCGAGGCCGTGGACCGCATGCGCACCTCGCCCGAGCCGATCGCGGTCGTCGCGGTCGGCGGCGGCTCCATCCTGCTGCCCGACGAGCTGCCGCTGTTCGGCACCGTGCACCGCCCGGAGAACTACGCGGTCGCCAACGCCATCGGCGCCTCGATCGCCCAGGTCGGCGGCGAAATCGACAAGGTGTACGCGATCGAGCCGGGCCGCCGCGAGGAGACCCTCGCCGAGGTGCGGGCCGAGGCCGTGGACAAGGCCATCGCCGCGGGAGCCAAGCCGTCCACCGTGTCGATCATCGACTTCGACGAGGTGCCCATCCCGTACCTTCCCGGCAACGCCACGCGCATCCGCGTCAAGGCCGTCGGCGACCTCGACATGGGGGTCTGACATGAGCTGGACCATCACACCCGCCCACATCGACGGACTCGCGCGCGGGGCTGCCGTGCTCGGCACGGGTGGCGGCGGCGACCCGTACATCGGCGCGCTCCTCGCCCGGCAGGCCCTCGCGAGCGGCGACGTCCCCGTGGTCGCCCTCGACGAGGTGCCCGACGACGCCCTGGTGCTGTTCGTCGCGATGATGGGCGCGCCCACCGTCATGGTCGAGAAGCTGCCGAGTCTGGCCGAGGTCATCGAGCCCGTGAAGGCGCTGGGCATCCACCTCGGCCGCCCGGTCACGCACATCGCGTGCGCCGAGGTCGGCGGCGTCAACTCCACGATCCCGATCGCCGCGGCCGCCGCGCTCGGCCTGCCGCTGGTCGACGCCGACGGCATGGGGCGCGCGTTCCCGGAGCTGCAGATGGTGCTGCCGACGCTGTACGGCGTGACCGCTTCGCCCCTCGCCTTCAGCGACGAGAAGGGCAACACCGGGGTGCTGCAGACGGCCGACAACTCCTGGACCGAGCGCATCGCCCGAGTCGCGTGCGTCGAGATGGGCTGCTCCGTCATGATCTCGGGCTTCTCGATGTCGGGCACCGCCGCGCGGGAGTCGCTCGTGGCGGGGTCGCTGTCGCGCTGCATCGAGATCGGCCGGAGCATCGCCACCGCGCGCGACGAGAAGACCGACCCGGTCGCGGCGGTCGTGGAACTGCTCGGCGGGCGCGAGCTGTTCGGCGGCAAGGTCGTCGACGTCAACCGCGCCACCACCACCGGGTTCGCCCGCGGGCGCGCCCGCATCGACGGCGACGGCGGCACCATGCTCACCCTCCGGTTCCAGAACGAGCACCTGGTCGCCGAGGCCGACGGCGCGGTCCTCGCGACCACACCCGACCTCATCATGGTGCTCGACGGCGAGTCGGGCGAGCCGATCACCACCGAGGGGCTGCGCTACGGCCAGCGCGTGCGCGTGATCGCGGCCCCCGCCGACGAGCGCTGGCACTCCGCGGAGGCCCTCGCGATGGTCGGCCCCGGCTACTTCGGCTACGACCTCGCAGCCCACCGCTTCGACGGCACCGTCTCCGCCGCCGACGCCTCGACGGGGGCGGCCGCATGAGCTGGCAGCTCACCGCGGCCGACCTCCCCGACCTCGCCCGAGGCGCGACGCTGCTCGGCACGGGCGGCGGCGGCGACCCGTACATCGGGAAGATGCTCGTGGAACGGGTGCTCGGCGACGGCAGCATCACGATCCTCGACCCGGACGAGCTGGCGGACGACCTCTTCGTGATCCCCACCGCGCAGATGGGCGCCCCGACGGTGATGGTGGAGAAGATCCCCGCTGGCACCGAGCCCACGCTGGCGCTGCGCACGCTCGAGGAGCACCTGGGGCGCACGGCCGACGCGACGATGCCGATCGAGTGCGGCGGCATCAACTCCATGATCCCGCTGATCGTCGCGGCCGAGACCGGGCTGCCCGTGGTGGACGCGGACGGCATGGGTCGGGCGTTCCCCGAGCTGTCGATGGAGACCTTCGCGGTGTACGGCGTGCACGGCTCGCCGCTCGCGCTCGCCGGGGAGCGCGGCGAGAAGGTCGTGATCGACACGGGCGACGACGACCGGCAGATGGAGTGGCTCGCCCGCGGCATCACGATCCGGCTGGGCGGCGTCGGCCACATCGCCGAGTACGCCATGACCGGCGCCGACGTGCGGCGCACGGCCGTGCCACGGACCATCTCGATGGCGCTCGCGCTCGGCCGCGCCATCCGCCTGGCCCGCGAGGAGCACCGGTCCCCGTTCGAGGCGATCGCCGACACCCTCGCGACCACCCTCTACCCGCACGTGCGGGAACTGGGCGTCGGGAAGGTCGTGGACGTCGAGCGGCGGACGACGGAGGGCTTCGCGAAGGGCCGGGCCGTCATCGCTCCGCTGGGGGCCGAGGGCGACGCGGTCGAGATCGCGTTCCAGAACGAGAACCTCACGGCCTACCGCGGCGGGGAGCTGCTGGCGATCGTGCCCGACCTCATCTGCGTGGTCGATCACGAGACCGCGGAACCGATCACGACCGAGGGACTGCGCTACGGGCAGCGGGTGCGCGTGCTCGGCATCTCCACGCCCGACATGATGCGCACGCCCGAGGCGCTGGCCGCGTTCGGTCCCATGGCGTTCGGCCTGACGGAGCCGTTCCGCCCGGTCGAGGGGACCCCCGCGTCCTAGGCTGGACGGCATGAGGCTGGAGCGGGACGACGTGGCGGCGCTCGCCCGCGGCTACGCGCTCCTCGGCTCCGGCGGCGGTGGCTCGACCACGATGCTCGAGCTCATGCTGGGCGCCGCCGACCACGGGCCGATCGACGTCACGCCGGTGTCGGCGCTCGACCCCGCGACCCCGTGCCTCGGTGTCGCGTTCGTCGGCTCCACCATGCTCTTGAGCGAACGGATGCCGGGCGCAGAGCCGTTCGGCGCACTGCTGCGGGCGGTCGAGCGCTGGCTCGGACACCCCGTGCCGGCGGTCTGCTCGCTCGAGGGCGGGGGGATGAACGGGCTGGCGCCCCTCACCCTCGCGAAGACGCACACCGTGGTCGACGCCGACTGCACGGGTCGCGCGGTGCCCGGTCTCGACCAGATGTCGCTGTTCGTCGACCGCGTGCCCGGGCTCGTGTTCGCGTGCGAGACCGGCGCGGACGGAGTCGCCCTGGTCGAGGCGACCAGGGCGATCGACGCGGAGCGGGTGGTGCGGTCGGCCATCATCCAGGCCGGGGGAGTGGGCTGCGCGGTGCTCGCCGGCTTCACGGTGGGCGACCTGCGGGAGCACGCGATCGAGGGGCACCTGGCTCGGGCGCTCGACCTGGGGCGGGCGTTCCTCGCGCACGCCCGGCTCGCGCCACCGCTGCTGGCGGAGGCCCTGGGGGGCGAGCTGCTCGCCGAGGGCCGGATCCTGTCGGTCGCGCCGTCCGTGACGGACCCGCACGTCAGCGCCATCGAGGTCGCGGGCATCGGCGGTACCGTGCACCGGGTGGTCGCGCGGTCGGAGACGCTCGCGGTGCTCAGCGACGGGCTGCTGGTCGCCGCGGCCCCCGAGGTGATCGTGGTGCTGGACGCCGTGTCCCGCGAGATCCTCGAGGTCACCGACCTCAGCCTGGCGCGGCACGTCGTCGTGCTCGCCCTGCCCGCGCCCGACTGGTGGAGCGAGCGCCCCGAGCGCCGCGCCCGCATCGTGCCGTCGGCCTACGGTCTCGACGGGCTGGACGCGGCATGAGCGCCGCGCTTCCCCTCACCGCACTGCTCGCGCAGGGCGAGAACGGGGCTGTGCGCCTCGTCGCCGGGCCCGCCGACGCCGAGTGGGACGCGGTGTCGGTGGAGGCGGAGGAGGCCGACCTCCCGGCGCAGAGCCGCGGCGGCCTC
>NZ_SSDO01000335.1:0-2748 GCF_004794395.1 Microbacterium sp. K41
CGTCGCCCACCGAGGACCCGTCGGCGAGCGCCGCGTCGAACGCATCGACCGCCGGCGCCATCGCGTCGTACATGGTCTTGTCCCCCGCCTCGGGCTTGCCGCGGGCGACGATGCCCTCGAGTCCGGCACGCAGGGCCGCGGCGAGCGCGGGGCCGTCCAGCTCCGAGACCGCTCCGGCGGACATGCCCATGCGCAGGAAGAAGGTGCCGTACAGCGGGCCGCTCGCTCCGCCCACCGAGCTCACGAGCGTCATGCCGACCGTCTTCAGCAGCTCGTCGACCGTGGCCGGGGTCCCCGCGGCCAGCTTGTCTCCCACGGCCGCGAAGCCGCGGGCCATGTTGGCGCCGTGGTCGGCGTCGCCGATCGCGGAGTCCAGCTCGGTGAGCCAGTCGCGCTTCGCGGTGACCGCGTCGCGGTAGCGGGTGATCCAGTCCGCGAGCTGCGCGGTGCCGACGGCCGCCATCAGGCGCCCCACCGCAGGCCGGGGGTGACCACGGGTGCGTCCCACAGCCGCAACAGCTCGTCGTCGGCCTTCAGCACCGTGACCGAGCAGCCGGCCATGTCGAGCGAGGTGATGTAGTTGCCGACGAGGTTGCGGGCGATCTGCACGCCCGACTTCTCCAGGATCGCGGCGACCTCGCCGTACATGAGGTAGAGCTCGATGAGCGGGGTCGCACCCATGCCGTTGAGCATCACGATCGCGGGACCGGCCGCGTCGATGTCGCCCAGGATGGGTTCGACGAGCTGGCGGGCGATGTCGGACGCGGGCGCGAGCGGCTCGCGGTGTCGGCCCGGCTCGCCGTGGATGCCGATGCCGATCTCCATCTGGTCGTCCGGGAGGTCGAACGTGGGCTTGCCCGCGGCGGGCACCGTGCAGCTCGTGAGCGCCATGCCCATCGAGCGCCCCTGTCCGTTGATGCGCTTCGCCAGCTCGACGACGGACGCGAGGTCGCGGCCCTCCTCGGCGGCGGCGCCCACGAGCTTCTCCAGCAGCACCGTGAGCCCGACTCCGCGGCGTCCGGCCGTGTACAGCGAGTCCTGCACCGCGACGTCGTCGTCGACCACGACCGTGCCCACCTCGATGCCCTCCATCGACGCGAGCTCGGCGGCCATCTCGAAGTTGAGCACGTCGCCGGTGTAGTTCTTCACGATGTGCAGCACGCCGGCGCCACGGTCGACGGCCTGGGTCGCCACCTGCACGCGGTCGGGGGTGGGTGAGGTGAAGACCTCCCCGGCGACGGCCGCATCGAGCATGCCCGTGCCCACGTAGCCGCCGTGCAGGGGCTCGTGTCCCGACCCGCCACCGGACACGACGGCGACCTTGCCCTGCGCCTTGGGCGTGGCCCGCGTGATGACGTGGTTCTCCAGATCCACCGACAGCTCCGGATGAGCGGCGGCGACGCCCCGCAGGGATTCGACGAGGACGTCTTCCGGGGCGTTGATGAGCTTCTTCATCGTGCGATCTCCTTTGATGCATCGTGCGCTGTCCCGAAAATCCGAAAGGAATTCGTTAATGTCGAATATGCTCGGAGCCTGCCGGCTTGTCAAGATCGTTCAGGCGACCGGCGCGACCGGGTCGACGACGACCGGAAGGAGACGCGGATGATCCAGGCGATCGACCGTGCGGCGAAGATCCTCGACCTGCTGCAGGGGGCGCGCCACCTCGGCATCACCGACCTGTCGAGCGCGCTCGGCCTGCCGCCGTCGACCGTGCACGGCATCGTGAAGTCGCTGCGCGCGCACGGCCTGGTCGCCAAGGAGCGCGGAGGGCAGCGCTACATGCTCGGCCCCACCCTGCTGCGCCTCAGCAACGTGTACCTCGACAGCCTCGACGTGCGGGCCCGGTCCATGCGCTGGACCCAGGAGCTCGCCCGCCGCACGCACCTCTCCGTGCGCCTGGGAGCGCCGCACTTCACCGACGTGCTGGTGATCCATCACAACCTGCGCCCCGACGACAGCCAGCAGATGCTCGAGACCGGTATGGCGATCCCCGCGCACGCCTCCGCGATGGGCAAGGTGCTGCTCGCGTACGACCAGGGGTTCCAGCGGACGGTGTTCGACGCACCGCTGCGCAGCCTCACCGGCGACACGGTCACCGACGTCGCGCGGTTGACGCTGGAGCTGCCCGCGATCGCCGAGCGGGGCATGGCGGGCGAGTTCGACGAGGCCGTGCTCGGTGAGTCGTCGCTCGCGGCGCCCGTCGCCGATGCCTCCGACGCGATCGTCGCCGCGGTCGCCGTGGTCCTGCCGACCTCGCAGACCCCCGCCTCGGACGCCGTCGTGAACGCTCTGCGCGAGACCGCGAGGAACATCTCCCGCGAGCTCGGCGCGACCTCCTGGCCCCCGCGCATCTCCCCCGCCGACGACTGAGCCCGGGGCCCCGGCGTCAGCCGCGGAGGGCGAGCGCGAACGGGAGCACCGCGGTGGCCCCGGCACGACGGAGGGTGCGCGCGGCGACCGTCATGGTCCAGCGACTGTCGACGAGGTCGTCGACCAGCAGCACGGGGCCCGCTGGCACCTCGAGGTGCGACGCGTCGAAGCGGTCCCACACGCCCGCGAGCCGGAACACGCTGTTCCCTCCCGACTGGCCCGACGGTCCCCCGCCGCGCAGCTCCAGAGCACCCAGGTACGGCAGTCGCCCGATGTCGGCCAGTCCTCGCGCCAGCGAGTCCACCAGCAGCGGCCGCGACCGCGAGGGCAGGGCGACCACGGCGACGGGCCGCTCCGCCCACCCCCACCCGGCGAGCA
>NZ_SSDO01000336.1:0-251 GCF_004794395.1 Microbacterium sp. K41
ACGAGGTGCTGTCGGCGAGCGTCGATGCCGCGGTGCGCCTGCTCGCGTTCCACGCCGAGTCCCTGCACCCCGCGGGGCCCCGCCGCGGGTCGGGCGGCGAGGACTAGCGCCCCGGCACGAGGCCGGTGCGCAGCGGGGCTCCGGGGGCCGCTGCCTCGGCGAGGGCCGCGTCGATGTCGAGCAGCGAGCGCACGGCGCCGACCGCGTCCGCGAACGGGTAGGCGCGGCCGCGACCCGCGAGGAACGCGACC
>NZ_SSDO01000337.1:0-351 GCF_004794395.1 Microbacterium sp. K41
GGCGGCCGCGTGGGCGCCGAGTTCGCGGACGAGCTGAGCGCCAGCGGCGTCCCGCACGTGCTCGTGCCCGTCGCGGCGGAGACCCGGCGCAGCATCGCCCTCGTCGATGAATCCGCGGGCGACACCACCATCGTGAACGAGCGCGGCGTCAGCCCCTCCGACGCGGAATGGGGGGCGGTGCTGGCCGAGGTGGTCGAGCGGCTCCCCGCGGCGGGCGTGCTCGTGATCTCGGGCAGCGTGCCGCCGGGCACCCCCGAGGCGCTGCTGCCGATGCTGATCGCCGTGGCGCGTGACGCCGGCGTGCCCGTGATCGTCGACACCTCGGGCCCCGCGCTGCTGCGGGCCGCCGAC